>JBJENR010000064.1:0-15520 GCA_051880315.1 Acetatifactor sp. | reverse complement strand
GCCACCTTCTTTCGGGCAAAAGCCTATATATTTCTTAATCTATCCAAAATATAAAGCAATCTTTTATTTATTATTCCCTTTTCTATATGTTATTGCATCATATTTCAAGTCATTTATATTTTGGATAGATTAAGAAATATATAGGCTTTTGCCCGAAAGAAGGTGGCATAATGCAATATAATGTTAAGCATTTATCAGACGATTATGATTTTGGGATAACCGGTGCTTCATATGCCGGGGAGCCCAGAGATAACACAATGATGTTTATTTCTAAGAAAGTTGCATATCTGGTTGAAAGACTATCGAAAAGGAAGGAGTGCTTAGTATTTGTAGAAAATGGTGTAGAAGTTCCGGAAGAGATAAAAAAGAGTAATTGTTTTATATATTCAGATAATCCGCAGTTGGCATATGCACGTTTTGCTACTGTATTTGCAACAGAACAGAGAAAGAAAGAGAGCGAGTGGGGATATGAATTAACAAAGGATGGATACTATATAGGTAAAAATGTAGTTATTGGCAAGAATGCCTATATAGAGCCTAATGTTTTACTTGGTCATAATGTTAGGATTGGTGATAATGCGGTCATTTTGGCGGGCTCAGTAATAAAACATGCAATAATCGGAAGTGACTTTCTTTGTAATGAAAATGCTGTAATTGGCGACTATAGTTTTACGATGGCTGACGATGAGAAAGGTAATAAATTTAGAATTCCTGCATTAGGCAGAGTGATTATAGGTAATGCTGTTGAGGTTGGCGCTTGTAATGCTATTTCCATAGGTGTTTGTGGGGACACTATATTATCAGATTATGTAAAACTTGCTGAATTAGTTCATATTGGTCATGAGGCTCATTTACATAAAAACACTGAAATAACAGCGGGCGGGATTATTGCTGGATTTGTGGAAATTGATGAGCATTCGTATTTAGGTATCAATTCGAGTATAAAAAATAGAATTTGTATAGGGGCAAATTGCATAGTTGGCATGGGAGCTAATGTGATTAAAGCTGTTGATGCAAATACAACGGTTGTAGGAAATCCAGCGTACCCTCTATAAGGGAGGTTCGAGTAAGTGGGTAAATCAATTATTGATCAGAGTTCTGACTTTTCAAATACATTATCTGAAATTGATGTGTGAAACTAGCTGCTTTTCCTGGAATTGTAGGAGTGTTTTAATTACGTTCATATGAACGCAATGCTCTTAAAAGAAAATGTTTTCAGGGATAGAGTGACTCATGGAATATTGGTTGGAAGTTTGTTTTTTACTGTAATAGGTTCAAAACTAACTAGAGATAGCACTAGATATTTGGAACAGATTTTATGAAAACGATATACATTGGTAATACTGAAAATGTAAAAAGGTATAGAGAATACAATAAAACAGGGATGCAAGCATTGCTACAGAGCAGATATTGCAGGCGGGAGATATGGTAGTAAAGGTAATTAAGGGCTATACGGGAATTGCGAATACAATGGTTTGGAGGAAGTATTAATGAAGGAGAGAGAGATTAGTCTAGTTGATTTACTGGTATATATTCTGTTGCGTTGGCGCAGGATTATTGTATGGATGCTTGTCGGTGGAGTGCTGATGGGAGGCTTGGGTTATGTGTATTCTATGCAGTCTGTGGCGGCGCAGAAGGTCGCTTTAGAACAGCAGCAAGATGCGCAGACGGAGTTGGCAGCATTAGAAGTGGCTTTAACAGAAGCTCAGAAAAACAGTGTGAGAGCGGTGATAAACAATGAAAAATTCAGTGAATACTATAATCATTCTTTGTTGATGCAGGTAGATGCTACTAATGTTCCCAGAACAGAATTGTCCTTTTTAATCGTTTCCGTGGACATTGAGAAGAGTTACAGTATAAAATGTATCTATGAAGAGTTGCTTTCTTGTGGTCTGTTTCAATGGTTTGCAGATAGGAGTCAGAATGGTATCGTTGTTTCTAATTTGAGTGAATTGATTACGGTAAATGGCAGGCAACGTTATTTGATGGATAATAATACAATAATTTTAAACGATGACGGCTCCAGGACGGATTCCTTGAAAATTGTGATAAATCATGTAACGGAAGCGGAGTGCAAAGAATTAGCCCAGTGGGTGATAGAATATTTGGAAGAACAGCATGATTGGTTGGTACAGGAATTGGGCGCTCATGAATTGGAACTGATAGATTATTCTTTTGCATATGTGACGGATTCGCAGCTTCTAAATCAGCAAAGAACGATGCTAAATAATATTATTAATGGCAATACTAATGTAGAGAAACTCCAAAAAGGTTTTACTGCAGGACAACAAAGATACTACACCCTATTAAAAACCGACGCTTTAGAGGAGGGCGTAGAGCCGGTTACAACAGTAACTGTGTCAGCTTTTTCTGGTAGCGTGAAATACATTTTTATAGGTATGCTTTTGTTTGTTTTTGTATATGTGTTCTATCTCTTCATGAAATATATTTTTAATAACAAGCTAAGAGTAACAGATGATATAAAGCTGATATATAATCTTCCCCTGTTGGGGACAATTCACCGAAAAACATTTCGAAAGAAACCATTTGTTTTTGTAGATAGCTGGTTAATGAAGCTTCGTGACCATAATAAGCGTAGTTTTTCTGAGGAGGAGGCGACAGGACTTGCAGCCGTAGCAGTTAAAATGCAGGCAAAAAAGGAAGGATTAGATGCCGTATATTGCATCGGGTGTGATTTGAAGGATAATTCATTACAGGTAGTAGAACAGATGCAGATGATGCTGAAAAAAGACGATATTACCATCAACGTACTGAATAATGTCCTGTATAATCAAGAGGCCATGGAACAATTGCAAGGCGCTAAGGCGGTATTTTTATTAGAAAAAGCCGGAGAAACTCTGTATGATGAAATCACTCAAGAACTGGAATTGTTGGAGAGACAAGATATAAAGGTACTCGGGGCTGTGGTTGTTGAGTAGTTTAGTGTTATTGGTATTAGCAAATCGAACGTTTACTCTACCACATGGTGGTCAGTGTCACAGGCTATATTGAAATATGCCCATATGTAACTTTTACGTCCATCATGAATCACCGCAAAGGTTGTTTTGACTGTACGAATATTCTTGGAAGCAAGCAGTCGGTTTATGGAATCTTTACAAAGAAAGGACAGATGTCGGTGGGGCCCCTTAGATTGTTTGCGTGATTGAGTATTCTGTTTTAATAGTGACTGGACACTCAACGCTAAACTGAGATAATATTATTGCGGCTAAATCTATTTTATGATACACTAACTTAAGTATATGTTTCTGTATTCTATACTTTTCTGTTACTCTGATTTATGAAAATCTATGCTTTTTAAACGATTTTAGAAGCAGGAGATTTTCGGATTCTCCTGTGAAGGAGGACATGTGAATACCGAATAAATAATGTGGCATGCTTGAAGAAAAGCACAAGGACAGGTTTTGTCTTAAGCTGTACATTAAGGAGATAAGAAATATATTGTATGAAGAGTAGTTAAGTAAATGGATGGAGTAATGCTGAAAACAGGCAAGAAATGAGAGGAATTTTATTATGTTCACAGGGAAAACATTAATGATTACCGGAGGTACCGGTTCTTTCGGCAATGCAGTGTTAAATAGATTCCTTGCAACAGACATCGGAGAGATTCGCATTTTCTCCCGGGACGAATTGAAGCAGGATGATATGCGCCACTATTACCAGCGGGAGTATCCTGAATATAGCAACAAGCTAAAATTTTATATCGGTGATGTCCGTGACCCACAGAGCATTCAGAAGGCAATGCATGGGGTGGATTACATTTTTCATGCAGCGGCCTTAAAACAGGTGCCCTCTTGCGAGTTCTTTCCCATTGAGGCTGTGAAGACTAATGTGTTAGGCACGGAGAATGTGCTACAGGCAGCTATTGAGGCCGGAGTAAAGAAAGTTATTTGTCTGTCAACGGACAAGGCTGCTTATCCTGTGAATGCGATGGGTACATCCAAAGCAATGATGGAGAAGGTTATCGTTGCAAAGTCCAGAACAATTTCTCCGGAAGATACAAGCATTTGCTGTACCCGGTATGGCAATGTGCTCTGTTCCAGAGGCTCGGTGGTGCCACTTTTTATCAGCCAGATTAAGGAGGGCAAGCCCCTGACCATAACAGAGCCTTCTATGACAAGATTTGTTATGAGCTTGGAGGAAGCCGTAGAGTTGGTGGTATATGCGTTTCAAAATGCAGAGAGCGGAGATATCATGGTGCAGAAGGCTCCAGCATGTACCATTGGTGTGTTGGCTCAGGCTGTGAAAGAATTGTTCCATGCGGACAATGAGATTAAGGTCATTGGTATCCGTCACGGTGAAAAGATGTACGAGACCCTGCTCACCAATGAGGAATGCGTCCACGCCATTGATATGGGGAATTTTTACCGGGTACCTGCGGACAAGCGTAGCTTGAATTATGATAAGTATTATACTGATGGTAACCTGGAGAGAGCAAAGCTTTCCGAGTTTAATTCCAATAATACAGAATTGATGGATGTTGAGCAGGTGAAGGCGAAGCTGTTGACATTATCCTATATCAGAGATGAAATTGCGGAGTGGGAGAAGAGATAATGAAGGTCTTGGTAACCGGCGCAAAGGGTTTTATCGGTAAAAATTTAATCACAGAACTGGAGAGAAGGGAAGGGGTTACAGCCCTTCCTTTCGACATAGATACTCCCGTGGAATTGTTGGACGAGTATTGTAAGGAGTGTGATTTTGTCTATAATCTGGCAGGGGTGAATCGCCCGGAGCATGTGGAAGAATTTATGGAGGGGAATTTCGGCTTTGCTACAACTCTGGTGGAGACGCTGAAGAAACATGGGAATAACTGCCCTATTATGAATTCTTCCTCTATACAGGCAGCCTTAGTAAATCCCTATGGCAAGAGCAAGAAGGCCGGGGAGGACATGATGTTTGCATATGGACAGGAGACCGGTGCGCCTGTTTACATTTATCGTTTCCCCAATGTGTTCGGGAAATGGTGTCGTCCCAATTACAACAGTGCAGTGGCAACTTTTTGCTACAATATTGCTCATGATTTGCCCATTCAGGTAAATGACAGAAGTACAGTGATGCATCTGGTGTATATTGATGATGTTGTAGAGGAATTGCTACAGGCACTGGATTACCATCCCCATGTGAATGCAGATGGATATTGTTATGTGCCGGTGGAGCATGAGATTACGCTGGGTGAGATTGTAAACCTGCTGTACAGCTTCAAGGAGAGCCGTAGGAATCTGATGATTCCGCCCATGAAGGAGAACAGTATAGAGAAGAAGCTGTACAGTACCTATCTGAGTTATTTGCCGGAAGATAAGTTTGCATATCCTCTTGTGATGCACGAAGATGAGAGAGGGAGCTTCACGGAGATTTTGAAGAGTGCAGACAGAGGGCAGGTGTCAATCAATATTACCAAACCCGGCGTTGCCAAGGGAAATCATTGGCATCATACAAAGAATGAAAAGTTTGTGGTAGTCAGCGGCAAGGGATTGATTCGTTTTCGCAGGCATGGCAGTGATGAAGTCATCGAATACCATGTCAGCGGGGAAAAACTGGAGGTTGTAGATATTCCTACCGGATATACCCATTCTATAGTTAACGAGGGTGATACGGATATGGTGACCCTTATGTGGTGCAACGAATGCTTTAATCCCGGTAAGCCGGATACGATTTATGAGGCGGTAGATAAATAAAACTTTATGGAAAGCAGAGGTCAGTGGAATGAGCAAGCTAAAGGTTATGACAGTCATCGGAACCAGACCGGAGATTATCAGACTGTCGGAAGTGATTAAGAAATGCGACAAGTATTTTGACCAGGTGCTGGTACATACCGGACAGAACTATGATTATACATTAAATCAGATTTTCTTTGAGGATTTGGGATTACGACAGCCGGATTATTATCTGGATGCCGTAGGAAGTGACCTGGGAGAGACAATTGGCAATATTATTGCTAAGAGTTATAAGCTGATGACAGAAGTGAAGCCGGATGCATTTCTTGTGCTTGGAGATACCAATTCTGCACTGGCAGCGATTTCTGCAAAACGTTTAAAAATTCCGATTTTTCATATGGAGGCAGGAAACCGCTGTTTTGACGAGAATCTGCCGGAGGAAACCAATCGCCGCATCGTTGACCATATTGCAGATGTGAATTTGTGCTATAGTGAGCATGCAAGAAGATATCTGAATGCAGAGGGGACTGCAAAAGAGAGAACATATGTGACCGGTTCTCCTATGGCCGAAGTTTTGTCTGCCAATATGGATAAGATTCTTGCCAGCAAGGTATTAGAGACCTTGGGGCTGGAAAAGGGCAAGTATATTCTGCTTTCTGCTCACAGAGAAGAGAATATTGATCAGGAGAAGAATTTCTTTGCTTTGATGGAAGCAGTCAATACCATGGCTGAGACTTATCAGATGCCGATAATTTACAGTACTCATCCCAGAAGCAGGAAGTTTATTGAGCAACGAGGATTTCAGTTCCATCCCTTAGTAAAAAGCTTACAGCCTTTCGGTTTTTCGGACTACAATCATTTGCAGATGAATGCATTCTGTGTGGTATCTGATAGTGGCACTCTGCCGGAGGAGGCGTCTTATTTCAATACAAAAGGTCATCCTTTCCCTGCGGTATGCATCCGTACGTCTACGGAGAGGCCGGAGGCAATAGACAAGGGTAACTTTATCCTTGGTAGCATCACCACGGAACAGGTATTGCAGGCTGTGGATATGGCAGTAAAGATGAATGCAGATGGAGACCTTGGTGTGGATGTGCCCAACTATGTGGATGAGAATGTCAGCACTAAGGTGGTGAAGATTATCCAGAGCTATACCGGCATTGTGGACAAGATGGTTTGGAGGAAGTTCTGATGCAAGAAAGAGTATTTCAGTTATGTGGGTCTAACTGCATATGAAGAGGTGGACAGATGGTGGCAAGTAATTTTGTCAAATGTTGGAAAAGTAATACAAAAGAGGTTATCAGACTGTTTGCGGAGTTGGTTCTGCTGTTTTTGGTTTGGTACAATGCGGTTCAGTCTGCTTGCCAGGAGTTTCAGACCCAGAAGGATTTGTATTTCTTTCGCTCCGTAATCTGGTTCTTGATATTTGTTTTTTTACTTCGGCCTGGAATCTATAAGAAGGTGGAAGTCTGGATTTCTTTGATTGTTCTCATGACCGGTGCATTTGTTTTTTTTCATGTAAAGCATATTGATGCGCAAACCTATGGATTGGATTTTCACCGTGTCATTCGGTATTTTTTTATTTTTGCTGCTCTATTTCTCACTTTGCTTGTAGATTCTGTCAGGCGGGTTAAACTAAGGAATCTTCGCACACATTACAAATGGTTGTTCTGGTTTTTTTTGTATGCATTAATCGTGTCAACAATAGCGGATTATCGTTTTGCTATCCCTATGCTCTGTCCTGTGCTCACTTTATATTTGTCGCCCTTGACAAGGGAAAGATGGTTGGAGCTAACAGTTTGTGCATCGGTATCTTACTATCTGGTATTTGCGTATAAGTGTATGGATTCCCTGGTAAATTATCGGAATAATCTGGAGGTAGGTCGGCTGATTGGGTCTTTTTTGACGGTAGACAATGCCGGGATGATTTGTTCCGGTGCATTTGTTTGCTTACTGTATTGGGTGTTTTTGACCTATACAAAGAAGAAAAATTGGATTTTGTTTGCCATCGAAGTCCTGCTGTTGATACCTACTGTCGGGTTTATGCTGTGGATTGACTCACGTGCGGGACAGTTTGCTGTGGTAGCTCTTTTTTTGTGTTTTTTTGTTTTTGGAACGAACAAAACAACCGGTAAAGGGATTCTGTTTCGTGTTGGAATATTAGTGGGCCTGGCAGTCTTGGTAATATTTGCATTATTTGCTTATTCCGCATATCTTAACAGACAGCTTGACCGGCAGATTATTACTATTGCAGATTTAAGCTATTGGCAGATTCATGTATATGTGTTAACCAGCGAAGTACATCGTATAGGCTATTTCCCAGTAGGATCTATACTTAATGCCATAGATTATTTTTCCTCATGCAGGTTAAGAATCTTTGTGGCATCGCTGACACAAATCGGTTTCTGGGGCAAGCCCTTTGAGGATATTATATATTCGACAGATTTTGTTGTTACGACTCCACATAATTTTTATATTTACTGGTTGATTCGATATGGAATTTTGGGTGGTTTACCGCTTCTTCTTTGGTTTTTCACTATTTTAATGAAAAGCCTGATAGTATTGAAGAGGAAAGAGGTAGATTATTACTTTTCTGCATGCTGGGTGATTTTATGTAGCTTCCTATTTATTCCCACGACTATAATATGGCGCTCATCTACCATATTGATGCTTTTATTCCTTCAGTATCCTTTTTTAGTTGGTTTTGTTGAAAAAGAGCCGGAACAGGAGAGTATAGTCGGCTGTGCCTGATGGCAGTTGGGATGCGTAAAGTTTTATTCTTGTAATTATTTCAAATATACTCTTGCAGGATTGCTCCTGTTAGGGTATATTTTTCTTGTAAGCAGTTTTTTCATATTATCTCAAACAGTCTTTGTCGGGTCTGACCGATGTCTGCATTTTCAGAAAATCCTGCTTAGAAACCCAAATAAGAAAGAGCAGGAGAAACAAAGAGGATGAACTGTCGGTTACCGAAGAATGCAAACTCCAAAAAGGTCTGTCTCCTGCAGCAAAAGCGAGAGGAGATATGCCAATGAAGAGAGGTTATGCAATCAAAAGGTACGAGGAACTGACAATCACGGATGACTTTATGTTTGGCAAGGTCATGGAGGACAAGGAACTGTGTCGGGATGTATTGGAATGCCTGCTGGGGCAGCCGGTGGGAGAACTGGAAGAAGTGATAACGGAAAGGGCATTCCGGTATACTGTTGATGGCAAGCCCATACGACTGGATGTGTATACGAAGGATCAGGATCATCTGTATGATGCCGAGATGCAAAATCTGAATCATAGATCCCTTGATGATTTGTGCCTGCCAAAGAGGAGTCGCTTTTATCAGTCTATGATGGATACTGACTATCTGCAGAAGGGATGGTCATACAGAGAACTGCCGGAGGGACGGGTGTTGTTTTTGTGTACCTTTGATCCGTTTGGATTGGGAAATGCAAAGTACACCTTTGAGAACAGATGTAATGAGGAGCCAGAGCTTCGCCTGGAGGATGGAACAGAGAAAAGCTTTTACAATTGTACCTGTCAGACACAGGATATGCCGGTGAATCTGAGGGCTTTGTATAACTACATTACTACAGGGCAAATCCAGAGTGGATTGACACGGAAAATTGAGGATGCGGTATGCAGAGCGAAACGAAATGAGAAGTGGAGGTCTGAGTATATGAAGGAATTATTACATGAAGAAGATATCAAGGCTGAAGCAAGAGCAGAAGGTAAGGCGGAAGGAATAGAGCAAGGAATAGAGCAAGGCAAAGCGGTAGAAAGGGAGAATGGAATAATTACCTTGGTTAACTCAGTCAAAGAACTGGGAGTGGATTACAAGAATGTAGAGCTGTTGATAAAAGATAAGTATCAGTTGTCAGAGAGTGAAGCAAAACGTGTGATGGAATTGTATTGGTAATGACACAATAAGATGATATTAATTGGTCATAAGTGGAATTTGAAAAGTAAAAGGATAATGGTTTGGAGGAAATATTGAAAAAGTTACAGTCTTTTACAGAAAATATACTGTTGCCCCTGCTTCTGGTCGTTTATGCCTTATTTTTGGTAAACCAGGGAATTACGGTGACAGATACGGGCTACAACTATGGAAATTTCATAAATTATGACTCCCTGGACGGTATGTGGAAATTCTCCACTTATCTGGCAACTGCACTGGGAGCCTTGTTTACACGGCTTCCCTATGGTCGGATCATGCTTGGAATGAATGTTTATACGGGGCTTGTAAAGGTACTGATTGCCCTGATTGTGTACTTTGTATGCGTCAAGGTGTTTCGGATGAAGAAAAGTCTGGCATTTACGGCGGAATTGGTAGCATTGGGCTACTGCTGGTGTCCGACGGCACTTCTGTATAATTATTGTACATATCTGTTTTTTAATCTTGGGGCAATTCTGCTCTGTATTGCTGTTAAGAAGGAAAAAAATTATTTTTATATTCTGGCCGGAGTGTGCCTGGGGCTGAATGTTCTGGTCAGACTGCCAAATCTGGCGGAGATGGCTTTGATTGCCGCTCTGTGGTTTTATTGTATCATCCGCAAGGAAAAGTTTGGCGATACCTTGAAAAGGACAGCTCTGTGTGTCGCCGGCTACGGACTTGGCATCGGCGGAGTGCTGGCCTATATTTCTGCCAGGTATGGTTTCGGAGCTTATCTCAAAGGTATCAGAGAGTTACTGGAGATGCCAGGGGAAGCCGGTGGGTATTCCCTGAAAAATATGATTCTGGGCGATATCGACATCTATATCTATAATATGCGGTGGTTGTTGCCTGCACTTGGTTTCGTTGTGGCAGGGATGGCCTTGTATGCTGTCTGCCGGGGGCGTCATCTTCCCGGAAAGAGAGTTTTTTATCTGGTCTGTAATGTCCTTCTGATTTTCGTATACAGATGGCTTGGGCTGTTTAAGTTTGTATATACGACTTATGAAGGGGTATACAGCGTTGGAAGTTACTTTCTCATCATCTCGGGCCTGTTGGGCTTATATGTCATGTTTTTTGGAGGTGAGGATTATGAACTGCGCATGCATGCGGCAGTTATGGGAATCATCATATTGATTACGCCTCTGGGAAGCAATAATTACCTTTTCACTGCTGTAAACAACTTATTCTGGGTAATGCCCTTTGTATTGCGCTGCTGTCAGAAGATTGTAACAAACGGACGTGAAGCCTTTGACAAAAGGGGAATTCTTTCTACAGAGCCGTTAAAGATTACACTTGTTTTTCTGGTGGGCTTTGTCTGTGTGCAGGGAGTGTTGTTCGGTTCTGTTTTTGTGTTCCGGGATGGTATGGGCGAGGCAAAAAGGGATGTTATGATAACGGATATTGAGGTGCTGAAGGGCATGTATACGACTGCAGAAAATGCAGAAGCTTTAAATTCGCTGCATGCCTATCTGGATCAGGAGGAGCTTAAGGGCAGGGAGGTTATTTTGTATCAGGATATCCCGGCGATTGCATATTATATGGATTTGAAGCCTGCTATTTCCAGCACATGGCCGGACCTGGTCTCTTACTCTGTGGAAAAATTCCGACAGGAGCTGGAAAGAGTAAAAGAAAGCTACAGCAAAGAGGATAAACCACTTTTGATTCTGGGGTGTTTGCCGGAAGAGGAAGGAGTGAAAATGGATTTGCTGCGGGAGTTTATGGATGAGTTGGATTATGAGATGTCTTTTTCCAACGATAAATGGTTTCTGTACAGATAAGGAGAGAATTAACTGAAAATGCCCGGAAGAGGTTAATATAGGTTTTGAAAGAGAATCTTATGGAAAAAAAAATATGTGGTAAGATAATAAGTTTGGTGGCAGTGCTTGCAGCCGTTTTGCTTGTCTGGATTATATTGGGTATGAAGTATGATTTTTATTTTGTATCCAATGATGACAGTCTGCTGGAAGCGATACTCTCCGGCAGGTTCAGCGGAATTCCGGAAGCCAGAGATATGCAGCATCTTTATCCACTTGCCAGGATGTTTACCTTGCTTTATGAAATGTCGCCGTCCGTTCCATGGTATGGTTTTTTCCTCTGCACAGCACAGTTTGTTTCTCTGTTTCTGTGTATTCAGCGGTGCGTAAGATGTCTGGAAAGCAGATGGGAGAAGAGTATTGGCGGTATATTACTGTTGTTTTTTTGCGTGGGATTGACGTTTTACGAGCTCATAATGGTGCAGTATACCATTACAGGTGCTGTGATGGCAACGGCAGCTATTTTTTTGGTTATAACGGATGACAGAGAGGAAGAGCGAATCGGTGAGTTCCTGCTTCACAGGATTCCCTGTCTTTTCCTTTATTCGATAGCCTTTGCACTGCGTAGTGAGATAGGGCTTTTTTTGCTACCCTTTATGGCTCTGGGCTGTCTGTACAAGTGGCTTTGGGATACGGATACGAGAGACAGTCATTGGGATATGATGCGGATTGCAACGATAGTGATATGCCTGTTGGCAGCGGTCCTTACGCATATTGATTTTTTCCTGATACCTGCATGTCTGGGAATTTTGGTTGAGACTGTATGGTGCCTGGTGCGTCTTGGTCGGGGAAGGGGGAAATATTTACTTAAATATTTTACGTTTGGAATATGTCTGTTGGCAGCTATGGGAGTCCTATATGCGGCGGATTTGTTGGCATATCGATCGGAGGAATGGAAGGAAGCAAGAGCCTTTTTTGATGAGAGAACTAATATTTATGACTTCGGGAAAATTCCCACTTATGCAGACTCGGCAGAATTTTATGAAAATCTTGGAATTACTGCAGAGGAGCAGATGTTATTGGAAAACTATAACTTTGCGCTGTCGGACCGATATGACAGCGCAGTCATGGAAAGTGTGAGAGTACACCAGGAAGATTACTTTTCTTATTTATATACAAAAGAGTATCTGAAAAAAACGGTATTGGATGTTGCAAAACGTATGCTGACCTTCCGGGACGGCGCTTATTGTGCGGCTCTGATTTTGCTGTATGTGCTGGTTGCTCTAGGGTTTCTTTTAAAACGAAAATACTCAGGACTGATGATGACAGTTTACGCTCTTGGAGCTCATATGCTCTGCTGGTGCTATCTGTCATGGAAAAACCGTCTGCCGGAAAGAGTAACTCATGGATTGTATTTAGCGGAAATTATGGTGTTGACGGCCATGTGTCTGCAGATATATTGCAATTTGAAAAAACAGCCTGATGGGGGGACATCGGGAGAAGATTGTGTCCGCCCAAGGGTTTCGGCAGGAAAGCTGTATGGAATAATCCTTTCGTTTTCTGTTGGGGTAATGGGAATATACGGCTTTGCCCAAAGCCTGGGAACAGTGTCTTTAGAATATGCTGTGGTACAGGAGGCAGAGCAGGATTGGAGGGCGGTCAGAGCATATTGTGCGGATAACCCGGATAAGCTGTATTTATTGGATACACTTTCCTTTGCGTCATATACGGAGCATATTTTTAATGAAAGAGATATGGGGGAGAGGAACGACAGATTTCCGGTACAAAACTATACGATGTGCGGCGGCTGGACTGTTAATACACCTACCTATGCCCAAAAGCTTTCCATGTTTGGAATCAAAGGTTCCCTATATACCTCTATAATATCCGGGCAGGAAATGTACTTTATAACAGAGAATGGCAAGGATGTTACCTGGCTGAAGGAATACTTTGCAACGCAGGGAACAGAGATAAAACTACAGTTTGTGGAACAGGTTTCTTCCGGTAATAAAACGAAATATTTCGTATACAGGATAAATTGAAAAACAGTGTGGAACAGGAAGATAATGCATTGACGGTGAGAAGCAAATATTGCAGTAGAATCATAATAAGGGGCTATGCTTTCAGCATAGCCCCTTCCGTTTGTTCCTGTGAGGTGTGACTGTGTCAGTTTATAATCAGTTGATACCTTCAGGTGCCGGTCCCACATAAATCCAGTCGCCAATCCAGTTGCCGGTGGAATAGTTGTATAAACGTTTGTAGAGCGCGTTTCCGATGATAACGTAGCGGTACTGGATGGTTTGTGCATAGGGACTTGCTACCTCGGTATCGGGGGAGTATGCCTTCACCGTAATGGTATTGGCAGGGCAGAAAAAGATTGAAAGAGCAAACCCCATTGCGCTGAGCAGTAAAATGATTTTGGAAGCTTTTTTTCCGGTATTCATAGTTTTTCTCCTTTCTGCTTGTGCAGTTGATTACTTGTTTGTCACAGGAACTAACGGGTAATACTCTAAAGAATCACTATGGTCAATTTTGATATCCTTCCAATAGATATCATAAGTTCCGTTTTCCAGCTCTACAGCATGCATCTCATCAGGAGTAAGCTCCCTGCCGCTTGCTTCTGTGACGGCTGTATCGGAAACGTAATATGCTTCAAAAATATACAGATAGGATGATGCGTATAAAGTAAGGACTAAGGCCATAAGGATAGCTGTCAGCGGCACAAAGGGCTTTTTCTGTTCATAAATCATGGGCAGGCGCATTTCCATGTCTTTCATGCTGCCGCCGGTAATGGGGACGGATAAGGAATTTAGAAGTATGCAATCCTCCTTTTGAGGCTGTCCGCATTCCGTAAGCTTTTTTGCCTGGACTGCCACATGCATCAACGTGTTCACATATTCCTTTTTGGTGTGAATGCTCTCTGGGGCAAACTTGCTGTCTACGCGAAATTCGATGGTCGTATCTATCTGTTTGGATAAAAGATAAATAAACGGATTCCACCAGTACAAGGCCTTGAGAATATTCGTGCCAAACTTTATAAGGGCGTCCTTTTTGCGGACGTGTTCCGCTTCATGACATAGAGCATAGTACAATTGGGTCTCCGTCAAGTTCATGCCTGTCGGGAGAAGAATCTTGGGATGAAAAAAACCGCTCTGCTGGGGAATTTTAAGCCCCGGCACCAGATATACCTGCAACTTGGGTATGCGACCTTCTGCTATTTTGCTAAGGCATAAATGATATGGCTCTTTTGAGGTTACATTAACGCCGTGCCTGATAATGTAGCGCTTGAAGTCACGGGTGGATAAATATAATTTCCACAAATTGATAATTATACCGCACAGCCATATACACTCAAGGAATTGCCAGAGGGAAATACAAAACTCTCGGGGAGTGTAATATGTATGCTGGATTCTTGCGGCGGCCTTGGAAAAGGCCTCGTTCATGTATATATTCCGGCTGACGGGGATTTCAAAGGGAAAAATAAGCCGTAGCAGCGCAATTGTTATAAGTACGGCTATCGGCTTATATCCGATGGAAACCAACACGTGTTTACAGCGGAAACACAGGTCAATTATCAAAATAATTATTGCACTTGTCAAAAAGGCCATTAAGACGGTTGAAAATGTAAAGTTAATCATCTCAGTGAGCGGGATTACAGCTCCTTCTCGTATTTTGCAATGATCTTTTTCAGCTTTGCAATTTCTTTCTTCATATTATCGGGAGACTGTTCAACATGAAGAATGGCGGCACAGAGGTCGGCCTTTGAGATAACATTGGTGAAATTTGCATAATCCGTTGCAAAGTTGTTCATGATGATTTCCCTGGAGGCTTCCGTGGGACGGTACGTCCGGCTCAATACCTTGCCGCTGTGAGTAACACCGTCAACCTCAACCAAGCCATCCTTGAGAAGCTTTCTGAGAACAGCGATGACCGTACTTTGTGTAAGCCCTCTCATTTCGTTGACAATATCGGTGGAAGTCATGGGGGCTTCGGATTTCCAAAGAATGTTGAGGACATCTAGTTCTCTTGGATTTAACTGTGACATATTTTATCCTCCTAATACTTAAACTTAAAATTATTATATAATGAATAGAAAATCAAGTCAACAAAAAGCGAACCGAAAATAAGTAAAATACAGAAAATCTTAATATTATGTAACTTGTATCTTT
>JBJENR010000063.1:0-15708 GCA_051880315.1 Acetatifactor sp. | reverse complement strand
CTGCTATAGAACGATTGGGCTTTCTTCTCTTGATTAATTTCTTATGATATACATTATTAATGTTTTCTTCTTTTCTCTTTTTGCTCATATCAGGTTCCTACTCTTCTCAACAGACTTTGAATTGCTTTGTTACACAGATACATCATCAAGAACAAAATTGTTGCAATTGCACAGGCATAACCCATTTCAAATCTGGTAAATCCATAGTCAAACAGGTGAGTAACTATGGTTCTTGCCGCGTAATCCGTACTGGGGTATCCGCACAGCTGCATGGTGACATCACATACACCGAAAGCCTGTGTGATAGCCATGATAGCGCCGAACATCAGCATGGGCTTCATATTGGGAAGAGTGATATACCAGAGCTCCTGCCAGCGGTTCTTGATACCATCCATATATCCCGCTTCAAACTGTGACCTGTCGACACCCTGAAGACCTGCCACGAAGGAAAGAAATCCGGTACCAAGACTCATCCACAAAATAACCACCATACAGATTGGCAGCATGTAGGTCGGATTGATAAACCACAAGATGGGTGCATCGATAATTCCGAGATTCATGAGCCAGGAGTTTACCTGTCCGTAAGCATCTCCTCTGAAGAATACGGAGAAAATTACATAACAGTTACCGGCGATGGAAGGTGCATAGAATACGATAACCGCCACGCTTCGAACCCATCTAGGAAGCTCGTTAATCAGCCACGCAAACAGGAACGACATTATGTATCCCAAGGGACCGGTGATAATTGCTATCATAAAGGTATTTTTGATTGCCTGGAGGAAGATATCATCCTCCAGGATAAGGCTTACATAATTCTGCACTCCCAAAAATCTCGGAGCTTCCAGAATGTTGTAATAGGTAAAGCTGAAGAAAATGGAAATCACCACAGGCGCTATATAGAACAAGGTAAAGAGTAAAGCATAGGGCGCCAGGAAAGCATAACACATTTTGCTTCTTTTTGCTTTTTTAATTGCCACCTGCGCATTGTGCTTGCGCAAGGTGATATACTTTCTAAAAAATTCTTTCATCTTTCACTCCCCTATTCTTCTACCGGCATGCCGAATTCTTTTCGCTTCTTGTCTATCTCATCATCAATCTTAATAGAGTAGTCGATGATTGTTTCACGAGTGTCATCCTTATCATTCAGGACTTTACGAATCGCATTGGCAATGTGTCGGCCGGTATAATATCCACCGGGAACTTCTCTGATACCCTTCGTGTAATCCCACTGCTCTGCCAGCACTTCAATGTCATCCGCGCTCCAGGAAAGCTGTACGAAGGCATCCCTGTTTGCAGTATTGTATCTTGCAGAGGAACCGAGCAATGCTTCTATCTCTCGTCCGAAGGTTACCTGTGTATCAGGCTGTGCCCACCATTTCATGAACTCCCAGGACTTCTGTTTCAGGCTCTCATTGTCTGTGGCAATCATCATGGTAGCACTTCCGGTAATAAAGTCAGAGCGGTCAATATAGGTATTTCCGTTTTCATCGACGCGCTCCGTGCCAGGAATCAAAGTGAAATCCCAAAGTCCGCGGATTTCCGGTGCGGATACCATCAGTGTGTTATATATCGAATATGCCTGAATACCAATGGGCATTTCGCCGGAACGGAAACGGCTTACAAAGTCATAAATAGTAGGAAGACCGTAATCGTTGAAATATCTTACATATTCATCAAAGGCCTTGATTCCTGCCTCATCATCCACGGTAGTCCTTGTGCCTGCCTCATTGTACATATCTCCGCCATTCTGGAACAGCAGCGAGAAATACATTGACAGGTCAGGGGCGTTGGAGGCAACTGCGGTAGTCGCCACTGTGGAACCGCTGCTTCCTGCCGCGGTGGGGAGTCCAACGGAAAGGTTGTTTCCCTGAATGGTAGGCAGCATTTCAATCAAATCCTGCCATGTCTGGGGAACCTCCAGCCCAAGCTCTTCCAGAACGTCCTTACGATAGAACATTACGTTAAAGGTCTGGGTCTCAGGTACGGCATAAATACTGCCATCCAGCCTGTACTGTTCATAGGAGCTCTCCGAATAGTGGGAAAGCACTTCCTCCCAGCCTTCAAACTGGGTAATGTCTTCCGCCGCATGACGCAGAGCGTAGTTGACAGGCTGATCCGCGCCCACGGAAAGCACCACGTTGGGTCCTCTTCCTGCCAGCACCGCATTCAGAAGTGCATCGGCAGCTACGATTTCCACGTTTACCTTGATTCCCGTATCAGGAGTGAAGGATTCGTCTATCAGCGACTTCAGGATGGTTCCCTGGTCACGTCCGGTAAGAATCCAAACCTTGATAACCTCATCCTTTCCGTCATCATATACATCACCTACGGAGTTGTAATCAACCACAAAGGATGCTGCAAAGGACTTCATCTCATGCCACAGCTTTGTGAAGGCATTTGCTTTCTTCGTCTTCACCTTCGCATCCACACCGCTGACTACGATATAATCGATATCCAGCTTAGTCTCACTCATGTTCAGGGATGCGGTACCAATGGCTGTGATGTTATCCTTGAAGGTTGTAAACTCTACTGTAATCTTGTTAGGTTTTTTGCAGAAGCGCTCCAACTGCTGTGCAACGGTCTGTGCGGTAGCAATCTGGTCGGCTTTCTGTCCGCTGTAGGCAACCATGTCATCAACAATCTTGTACAGCCTCTTGGACTCCAGGTCCATTGCCTCCAGCACTTCAGGGTAGTTGCCCTTGATATTATAGTCTCTGTACTGATCCGGGTTGGCACCGGTGTACACAAGAATCTTTCTGTAAATCTGGTTCAGGCGGAAAGTGGAATTCTCCAGATCCTCAAGGATAGGTCCCAGGCCTCCAAGGGAAGCCTCCATGCGGATGGTATGCTTACCCTTTGTCAGGTAGAACTGATAAGGAGTGCCGCTCTCATCCGCAAGGTCTCTGTATATCCAGTCATTGGCATATTCAAAAGAAACCTCTTTGAGTTCCTCAAAAGGAATCTCTCCGTCTATGTAAACACTTCTGTTGGAAACGCTGCCTCGTGCATAGTTCTGACGGCCCTTAATCATGATGTTGTAGTAGCCGTCCTCGGGCACTTCGAATTCCCACTCAATCCACTGTCCCGCACTTCTCCAGGCCTCGCCGCCCACATAGTTCAGCACCGTCTTGGTGACTGTATTGTTATGTGTGACAGCATTCCCTTCCTCGTCATAGGTGACATACTGTGTGGTGGGTGAAGATCTGTCATATTTTGCATATAAGGAAGATTCGGAACGTAAGGTGGAATCCTCTCCCTGAATCACCTGGACATAATTCTTTGCCGCATCAGACGGATTGGCCGCAGGCTGCTTTGCTGTGTACTCCTCGTAAGTATCCATTTCCTGGACTGCGCTGACTACCAGCTTCTTGAGCACCATAGGCTCGTTCTCGGCCTCGATGCCGATTTCGTTTTTACCCTTCTCCAGATAGAACAGATAGGGCTCGGTAATATAACCTCTGTCATCCTTGAAATAGGATTGCTGCCAGTCATACACCTCTACCTGGGTGGGACGAATCTGGTTGCCCTGGTTATCCACCCTGACCTTGCCGCCGTCAGTCCAGATTCTAGTAAAGGAAATATTTCTCGCATCCTCGAAGGGAATTTCCCCATTGATGTAGACAACGCGCTCAGCTGCCACACCTCTGGATTCGGGAATCAGATATTCCATATAGATGTTGTAAAAACCTGCTGCGGGCACATCCACGGTCCAACTGACATAAGAGTCGTTTCCCGTATAAAGTGCATCAGCAACACCATACTCGCCGGTAGCCTTTACATCGCCGGTTGCCGTGTAGTCAAGCAGAGACACGTCGATGCTCTGGGTAGCATATGCCGCACCGCTGTGCTCCCTGAGATACCCCGCGTATGTTCCGGTCCTTTCCATGCCTTCCACGTCAACCGTAAGGTCCACGCCGGCATACTTGTCGTGGAAATCTTCCACGCCGCGCAGCGACATAAGAACAGCAATCAATGCGATTACTGCCACAACTGCCACTGCTACAATTACCTTCTTGACAGAGCTTTTCATAGTTTCCTCCATAAAATCTAGTAATAAATGCATTTTACACAAACAAAGAGCGCATAGCCCCTTGTCTATAATAGCATATTACACAAAATTTGTCACTAGTGTCTCTTCAATTGTTGCTAAAATTCACCTAAGGATTGCTTTTTTGGTGTTTATCTGTAACGATACTCAAAATCACTGAATCTCGCAAATCCACCTGTTTCCACAGTGGAGTATACCGTCAAACCAAACCTGCAGCCCGTAAAATGATCCAGTCCAAAGCGCAGCTTATGCTCCGGCCCCAGCTTCTCCCAGCGGCCCATCCAGGGCTTGTCGCCATTCTTCTTATAATAATAGAAGGAAGTCGTATCCCGCATATTCGTAAAGTCAACCTCCAGCTTCAGGCGTACTGTTTCCTCCTCAAGGGGGAGCGCAGTCCACTCCTTCTCAGCACTCATATCCCCGGCACCGTCCAAAGCCTCCTTTGTCAGCACAGTCAGGCAAATCCTTCCCTCTCTCCTGGTGATGCCGACGAAGCCAAAGAGTCCCTGGAGGGCACAGATTCCGGCAAAATCCCCCTCCTTTAGTCCTCTTCCGTCGACGGTTACCTCCCCTGCGCATCCGGGATATCGCATCCGCTGGGTAAGGGTATTCTTTGCCTGGGTCAGATTTTGGCAAAGCTTATCCGTCCTTACCTGCCAAATGCCCTCGTCCTTATTCTGCTGTATCAGAGCAAAATCCGGTTCATGGTTAAACTGCCAGCATTTTTTCAGTTCTCCCTTAAAATCATCACTTTCTGTCAGCGGCTTGTATACATATCCGTGTCTGGTGCCTGTCAGTTCAAATTCCTCCGGGATTCTGCCTTCATCCCCGAACATCGGGCAATCCTTCTCCCATGTAATCGGTATCAGCACCGGGATTCTGCCCACGGCTCCGCAGTCCTGGAACAGTACCCCGTACCATTTTCCCTCCGGGGTATCCACGATACCGCCCTGGGCCACGCCCTGTCCGCAATAGCCTCTGTCGTCATCCAGCACATCCCCGCCCACAAATTCACCTTCAAGGGAATCCGCCACAAAGCAGGCCTCAACCCGTCTCCAGCGGTCTCGCAGGGAGTGAATGAAGAACAGATAGTACTTCCCGTTAATTTTGTAAAAATGTGTTCCCTCATATCCAAGGAACGGATTTCCCTCGTCACTGACCGCAAGTCTGTGAAGTCCGCCCTCCTTGGGACCGCTCAGGTCCTCCTTCAATTCGGTGATATAAATATTCTTATTGCCATAGGCAATATAAATACGGCCATCATCATCAAAAAGAATAGAGTTGTCATGATAGAAGCCCTCTATCAAATGCTTTTCCCAGGGCCCCATAATATCCGTGGCGGTATACAGGTAGGTCTGATGTGTGTCATTGGCTACAAAGCAAATGTAAAACATCCCCTTGTGATAGCGGATGGATGCTGCCCACATACCCTTTCCATAGATATTCTCCTCCCCCTCCAGACGCTGTCCAGGAGTGCTGTCCAACCGGTCATATACATAAGTCACATGTTCCCAGTTTCTCAGATCATAGGAACGCAGAATCTCACAGCCCGGCATGAAATGCATGGTGGTACTCACCATATAATAGGTATCCTCCACACGAATGACGTCCGGGTCCGGATAATCCAGTGCTGTGAGAGGATTCACATGGGGATACTGCATGGTACGCTCATAGGAATATCCCCTGTCAGAGGTAACCCGGCCGGGTCTCCACCGGAAGTAAACCACACCGTTTTCCCTCACCGTAAGCGTGGTTTCCAGCTTACCATTGCGTGGCGCCACTCTCCTGCTCTCTTCAAAGGGTCTTGCCCCGGACTGCAGAATCGCCGTCTCCTCTTTGGTAGGATTTGCAGGCTCTCCAAGGTCATGCCATATCTTCAGAGGATTACAGCACTTTTCATCCACTGTTTCCGTGAGAAGGCATCCTTCCGCCTCCCCGGGAAGCTGTAAGGTCAGAGACATATCATAGCCCGCCCGCCTGTTCGTCATATTCCATGCGATACCGCGCAGGCTGCCGTCCTCCAGCTGCATCACCACCGTATTGTTATCCCGGAAAATGCAGTGTCCCTTCTTTTCCTTCAGTCGTTTAAAAAACGCAAAAGTCCAGAAGGTGGGCTTGGGAATACAGCCGTTTGCCACCAGACCGAAGCCCCCGTGGAAGGGGGTAAAGGGCACTCCCCTCTCCTCAAACACGTCCCCGAAGGTCCAATAGGAATAGGATTCATTGTCCTCCCCCAGTCTGGAAAGCTGCTGCGCGATAAAAGCAGCATTCTGGTTGGTGTCATGCAACGGACAATTGGGAATATAGGAGGTATTAAATTCCGTGATATGTATTTCCAGTCCCCGGTATTCCGGGAAGCTGTCAATGATCTCTCTTGTGGTATGAAGGTTGGCGAAGCCCTCCTCCGCCTGCATCAGCTCCGGATATCCGTAATGTCCCACATCCTCCGGAAGCTCCGTGGTATAATGATGTCTGGTCACAAAATCCACTGCAATGGAGTTGTCATGGCAAAACTGCATAAAGGCCTTAATCCAGACCTCATCACTGCCGCCGCAGACCGCAGGACCGCCCACGCGGAAACGGCTGTCCACCTCTTTTACCGCATAGAAGGAATTTTGAAACAGCCTAAAATACTCCTGCATGTCGGCATGTTCCCAGAAGCCGGGAAGATTGGGTTCATTCCAGACCTCCACCGGCCAGGTCACCACCTCATCCCTGCCGTATCTTGCGCAAAGGTGCTCCAACAGTGCCTTCACCATCCGATTCCAGCCTTCGTAGGAGGAGGGTGGCGTGGTATTTCCCTTCCAGTAAAATACCGTCTGGGTACCACTGGCAAGCTTATCCGGCATGAAGCCAAGCTCGATAAAGGGCTTCAGGCCCAGCTCCCGATAGCTGTCCATGACTCTGTCCAAATAGGTGAAATTATATTCCGGAGTGCCGTCCTCCTTCACCTGGTAAATTGCCATATCGTCACAGAAAAGTCCATGGCCTCTGATGTGTTGAAAGCCAATATATTCCTGCACCAGTTTCAGCTGTTCCTGATACTCCTTTTGAAGGGCAAGCCCCATTCTGCCGGTGCCGACACAAAAATCAACCTGATTGTGGAATTCCACACTGCTGTCAGGGTCCAGAATTATGTTTTTGTGTAGCATGTATCTCCTCCTTTGCCTTGTTTTTATCTTGATGCCGGGGCAAAAGCCCCTTGGGCTTACTGAATCGCCTTATGAATCTCCTGCAGGGACATCACGCCGATCTCCCCTTCCTTCAATACAGTTGCGATGCCTTCCGCGGTAGCTCTGGCTGCCGCCATGGTGGTCATATAGGGCACTCTGGCCTTAATGGCGGTTTTGCGGACATAGCTGTCATCAAAACGCTTCTCCTCCTTCGTTGCGGGAGTGTTGACAATCAGCTGGATTCTGCCGTTCATCACCTCATCCACGATATTGGGTCTGCCCTCCTGCATCTTGTTTACACGCTCCGCCTGAATTCCGTTTTCTACAAGCAGCTCATAGGTAGTTCCGGTAGCCATAATGCGGAAGCCGCACTCTTCAAAGATTCTGGCAATATCAACCACTTCAGGCTTATCCTTACTGCTGACCGAGAACAATACGGTTCCCGAGGTAGGCAGCTTGGTCTGGGTAGCCTCCTGCGCCTTGAAAAATGCTTCGCCCACGTTCTTCGAAAGCCCCAGCACTTCACCGGTGGAACGCATCTCGGGTCCCAGAACCGGATCCACCTCCTGGAACATATTGAAGGGGAATACGGCTTCCTTTACGCCATAATATGCGGGCTTGACCTCTTTCATTCCCACTATGGGGGAAGACATTCCCGTAAGCTCTGCGGTCATAATCCGGGTAGCCAGCTTGACCATCTTTACATTGCAGACCTTGGATACCAGGGGCACAGTTCTGGATGCCCTGGGATTTGCCTCCAGCACATATACCTTGCCGTTTTCGATGGCATACTGCATGTTCATCAAGCCACAGACTCCCATCTCTTCTGCAATTTTTCTGGTATACTCCTTGATGGTTTCCACCAGCTCCTCCGGAATTCCTCTGGAAGGAAGAATGCAGGCAGAATCTCCGGAATGTACGCCGGCCAGTTCGATATGCTCCATTACCGCAGGCACATAAGCATGCTTGCCGTCAGCAATGGCATCTGCCTCACACTCTGTGGCATGACGCAGGAAACGGTCAATCAGAATAGGTCTGTCGGGAGTCACACCCACTGCAGCTGCCATGTACTGGCGAAGGGCTTCAGGCTCACTGACAACCTCCATGCCCCGGCCGCCCAGCACATAGGAGGGACGCACCATGACAGGGTAACCGATTTTCTCAGCGATGGACAGCGCTTCCTCCACATCCACAGCCATTCCTGCCTCAGGCATGGGAATTCCCAGCTTCTCCATCATGCCGCGGAACAAATCTCTGTCCTCTGCCATATCAATCACTTCAGGAGAGGTTCCCAGAATCTTGACACCGTTTTTCTTTAAGTCCGCTGCCAGATTCAAAGGAGTCTGTCCTCCAAACTGGGCAATGACGCCTACCGGCTTCTCCTTTTCATAAATACTGAGCACATCCTCCAGTGTCAAAGGCTCAAAATACAGCTTATCGGAGGTATCATAGTCTGTGGAAACGGTCTCGGGATTGCAGTTGACGATGATGGTCTCAAAGCCCAGCTCCTTCAGTGCGAAAGCAGCATGCACACAACAATAATCAAACTCAATGCCCTGTCCGATACGGTTGGGACCGCCGCCCAGAATCATGATTTTCTTCCTGTCGGAGGCAACCGTCTTATCCGGCGCATTGTAGGTAGAATAGTAGTAAGCGCTGTCCGGTGTACCGCTGACGCGTACGGGCTCCCAGGCCTCGGTGATGCCATAAGCAACTCTCGTCTTGCGCACCTCCTCCTCGGAAACCTCCAACAGCTTTGCCAGATAACGGTCTGAGAAGCCGTCCTTCTTGGCCTGCTCCAGGACAGCCTTCTCCGGAACTGCTCCCTTCTTTGCCAGCAGCGCCTCTTCCTCCTCCACCAGCTCCTTCATTTGTTCAATGAAG
Organism: Acetatifactor sp.; assembly: GCA_051880315.1. Lineage (GTDB taxonomy): Bacteria > Bacillota > Clostridia > Lachnospirales > Lachnospiraceae > Acetatifactor. The sequence goes on along the minus strand of JBJENR010000063.1, from coordinate 6,603 downwards.
TAACGTTTAATCTTGGTCAGTTCAAAAAGCTCCTCTACCGTAGCGCCCTTACGCAGTGCCTCATACATGATAAACTGGCGCTCACTGGTAGGGTAAATCAACATTTTCAGCAGTTCTTCCTTGGATTTCTCATGAAAATCCTTGGCAAAGCCCAGGCCGTAGCGGCCGATTTCCAGGCTGCGGACAGCCTTCTGGAAAGCTTCCTTGTAGGTCTTTCCGATACTCATAACCTCGCCTACTGCCCTCATCTGAGTCCCCAGCTTGTCCTGGGAATCCTTGAATTTTTCAAATGCCCAACGGGCAAACTTAATGACCACATAATCCCCGCCCGGAACATACTTGTCCAGTGTGCCGTTGACACCGCAGGGAATCTCATCCAGGGTAAGTCCCGTTGCCAGCATGGCGGAAACCAGGGCAATGGGAAAACCGGTTGCCTTGGAGGCCAATGCGGAGGAGCGAGAGGTTCTGGGATTAATCTCAATCACCACAATGCGGTCAGATACGGGATCATGGGCAAACTGTACGTTGGTGCCGCCGATAACCTGCACCTCATCCACGATTTTATATGCCTGCTCCTGCAGCCGTTTCTGCAGGTCCTCGGAAATGGTCAGCATGGGAGCTGCGCAGAAGGAATCTCCGGTATGAACCCCCAGCGGGTCAATATTTTCAATAAAGCAGACCGTAATCATGTTGCCCTTGGCATCACGGACCACCTCAAGCTCCAGCTCCTCCCAGCCCAGGATGGACTCCTCCACCAACACCTGGCCTACCAGGCTGGCCTGCAGGCCTCTGGAGCATACTGTCTTCAGCTCCTCCACATTATAAACCAGGCCGCCGCCTGCACCACCCATGGTATAGGCGGGTCTCAGCACTACAGGATATCCCAGTTTATCTGCAATGGCAAGGGCCTCGTCTACAGAGTAAGCCACTTCACTGCGGGCCATCTCAATCCCCAGCTTGTTCATGGTCTTCTTGAACTCAATACGGTCTTCGCCCCGCTCAATGGCATCCACCTGGACACCGATAACCTTTACCTGATACTTTTCCAATACACCCGCTGCCGCAAGCTCCGAGCATAGATTCAGCCCGGACTGTCCGCCAAGATTGGGCAGAATGGCATCGGGGCGCTCCTTTTCAATAATCTGTTCCAGTCTCTTCACGTTCAGAGGCTCAATGTATGTCACATCTGCAATCTCCGGGTCTGTCATGATGGTAGCCGGGTTGGAATTCACCAGAACAATCTGGTAGCCCAATTGTCTCAGCGCCTTGCAGGCCTGGGTTCCGGAATAGTCAAATTCACATGCTTGTCCGATGATAATCGGGCCGGAGCCGATAATCAAAACCTTTTTGATGTCTTCTCTCTTACTCATGTTGTACCTCTTTGCTAAATTATTTTCGTGTATGCCGATTTAAACATATCAATTTATTATATCACCTTACGAAAGTATTTCCTACAAAAAATTTCATTTTTATTTCATAAAATTTTACCTTATCTTTACATATATAAATAAAAGAAGCGCTTTCAGCTCCGGAAAAACCGGTTTTGAAAGCGCTTCTTGATGTTGTGCTCAGAATTTGAACTGGGTCGTCAAATCCTTTAAAATCTGGGCCTGGCGGAACAGCTCCTCACTGGAGGCAGCACTCTGCTCTGCCGTTCCGGAGGTTGTCTGAACCACCTCGGAAATCTGGCCGATACCCACAGACACCTGTTCAATCGCCGTAGCCTGTTCGGCGGATGTCTTGGAAATCTCGTAGACAAGGGAGGCGGTCTCCCCTGACATAGCTACAATCCGGTCCAGGGAAGCTGCTGTTTCGTCAGCGTTCTTTACGCCCTTATGAACTGCCTGCACGGATTTTTCAATCAGCTCGGAAGTGGTCTTGGAGGCGTCAGCACTTCTTCCGGCAAGGCTGCGGACCTCCTCTGCCACAACAGCAAAGCCCTTGCCTGCCTCTCCCGCTCTGGCCGCTTCCACGGATGCGTTCAGTGCGAGAATATTGGTCTGGAACGCAATATCCTCAATGGTCTTGATGATTTTACTGATTTCGTCAGAGGTGGTTCTGATTTCATTCATGGACTCCATCATCTGCCCCATCTGCTGTTTGCCGTAATGTAATTCCCTTTCGGTCTTTTCGGTCTGCTCACTGGCCACCTCCGCCTTATCGGCATTGGACTTCACCTGCCCGGAGATATTCATCACCGTAGCTGCCAGCTCCTCCACCGCGCTGGCCTGCTCCGTGGCGCCCTGGGAAAGGCTCTGTGCCCCCTGGGAAACCCGTTCCGCGCCCTCAGAAACCTGTATGGACACGGAAGCAATATTCTTGGTCAGCTTCAACAGATTCAGCTGAATTGTCTTTAAGCTGTTGGCAAGAATACGGAAATCACCGATATAGTACTGTTCGTTCCGGGTGACATCCACTCTCAGATTGCCATCTGCTATCTCACTTAGGATTCTGTCCACATCCCCCACGGTCTCCCGCAGAATAGCGCACAGTCTGTCGGCAGAATTGGCAATGATGCCAATCTCATCCTTTCTGTTGGCAAGCTTCTCCAGACTCTTTCCTGTATTCAGCTCCAGTCTTCCCAGAGAGGCAATGGATTCCTCCACCACCATCAGGTCCCTGCCTACCATTCTCATACGAATTGCGCATACGAGGATGATGAGTACTGCCACAATCAGGCAGGGTACCCCCAGCAGGGTACGCAGCTTGGTAACGGACTTGAAAATCTCCGCTTTGCTGTCACGAACCATGAAAATCCAGTCCCTGTCTTCCAGATAGGTATATACGGTAAAGTTGTCATTCTCGTCATAGCAGGAGCCCTGTTTTTTGCCCGCCTTTACCTCTTCCATAATCTTCAGGCAGGCACTGTCCTCCGTAACCTCATTGAGAAGGTCTTCGTCTTTATTATACAGATAAACTCCGTTCTTTGCATTCAGGAAGATATATTCACTGTTGGGCAGGCCGTCGATTTCCAGCTCCAGCAGGGAATCCATCAGCTGCTTTGCATACACCGCAGCACCTACATAGCCGATACACTTATTTCCCTCGAACACGGGATAGTACATGGAAATAACCAGGTTACCCGTAGCAGGGGATTTCATGATACCGCTGTTGGTCAGCTCCTGCTTTGCAAGTATTGTGTTCTGCAGTTCCTTCAACCCGTCCCCCTGACGGGTAGCCTTGCCAATCACCGCCGGTGAAGTGTGGGTATAAACCACTGTGTTGGTATCGGCGATATAGAGTCCCTCGAACACCCCCTTCACCCCGGCAAATTCCAGAGTGTACTCCTGTGCTCTCTCCTGGCATTCTTTATCGGAGAGATTCAGCAGCAGATTTCTGACCTCATCACCCAGTGAAAAAGAAATCAGATGCTCCTCCGCCTCCGCTACATAATTTTCAATAATTTCCGCTCTCGACAGCACCGCATCCGTCATCTGACTCGTAATGCTCTCCTCCACCAGGCTGCTGATGCCTCGATTGGCCACTGTCCAGATTACCGCAATGCCGATAACAGTAATCAGCGCGATAAAGATGCTGACTCTGGTTGCCAGTTTTGTGTTTTTCCTTTGTTCCTTCATGCCGCTTTCTCCTCTTAACGCAATGCCCTGTCCAATTCAATTACCTGTTACGGGGTTGTACTTCATACAAACATCACATATAATTATAACATGTTTTCTGTCGAATTCAAGGACTAAGCAAACCTCAATGACCGCATTTGAAAATTATTTTTATTGCTGCATATTTATGCATATTTTTTCATTTTATACACAATAAAATTATTTTTATGCATCATTAGCACTTGATTTTGTGCGTTGCATAGTGTATAGTGTTTTCAGAATTTCAATTTAACCAAAAGATACCTATGGAGGCAAAGTATGAAAGAAAAAGTAATTCTGGCTTATTCCGGCGGACTGGATACCACCGCCATCATCCCCTGGCTGAAGGAAAATTTTGATTACGAGGTAATCTGTGTCTGCGTAGACTGCGGTCAGGCAGAGGAACTGGACGGCCTGGAGGAAAGAGCAAAATCCTGTGGCGCATCCAAGCTTTACATCGAGAATGTTATCGACGAATTCTGTGATGAGTACATTGTACCCTGCGTACAGGCAAACGCAATCTATGAGAACAAATACCTGCTGGGCACATCCATGGCAAGACCTCTGATTGCAAAAAAGCTTGTAGAGATTGCCCGCAAGGAAGGTGCTACCGCAATCTGCCACGGCGCTACCGGAAAGGGCAATGACCAGATTCGCTTTGAACTGGGTATCAAGGCTCTGGCTCCCGACCTCAAGATTATCGCAGCATGGAGAAATGATAAGTGGACCATGGATTCCCGCGAATCCGAGATCGAATACTGCAGGGCTCACGGCATTCACCTTCCTTTCTCTGCAGATTCCTCCTACAGCCGTGACCGCAATATCTGGCACATCAGCCACGAGGGCCTGGAATTGGAGGATCCCGCCAACGAGCCCAACTACGAGCACCTGCTGGTTCTCGGCACCACTCCCGAGAAGGCTCCCGAGGAGGGAGAATATGTAACCATGACCTTCGAAAAGGGTGTTCCCACCTCCGTCAATGGTAAGAAGATGAAGGTTTCCGAGATTATTTCCACCCTGAACGCTCTCGGCGGCAAGCACGGCATCGGTATTATCGATATCGTAGAGAACCGTGTGGTAGGCATGAAGTCCCGTGGTGTATACGAGACCCCCGGCGGAACCATTCTCATGGAGGCTCACCAGCAGCTGGAGGAGCTGATTCTTGACCGCGACACCTACGCAATGAAGAAGGAAATGGGCAGCCGCTTTGCAAGCCTTGTATACGAAGGCAAGTGGTTTACTCCTCTGCGTCAGGCTGAGCAGGCATTTATCGAGGAGACCCAGAAATATGTTACCGGAGAAGTGAAATTCAAGCTCTACAAGGGCAACATCATCAAGGCCGGCACCACCTCTCCTTACTCTCTCTACAACGAGAGCATCGCTTCCTTCACCACAGGTGATCTCTATGACCACCACGATGCCGAAGGCTTCATCAACCTGTTCGGTCTCTCCTGCAAGGTTCGTGCCATGAAGATGGCTGAATGCGGAGAGCAGATGTTCTGATGGAACTGTTTATCGGCTATATGATTTTGATAAACATAGTCGGTTTCTGTATGATGGGAGACGACAAAAAAAGAGCCATCCGGGGTGCCTGGCGCATCTCGGAGGCTTCTTTATTTACAGCAGCACTGGCCGGCGGCGCTCTCGGTTGCACTCTTGGCATGCACTGCTTCCGCCACAAGACAAAGCATTGGTATTTTAAATTCGGGATGCCCGCCATCCTGCTCTGCCAGCTTCTCCTGTTCCTTATTCTGACAGTCGTGTAACCTGCTATCATTCCGGCAGTCGTGTAACCTGCTATCATTCCGAAAGCAGTATCAGGGCCACATACATAAAGGAGAATACCGCCATGCATATCGCATTATGTGATGACAATGTAGCCGACAGAAAACAATTTGAACGGCTGATAAAAAAAGAATCGGTACGCCGCGCCGCCGAGCAAGAGGGCATTTTTCTGGACGCATTCGGCAGTGCAGCTTCTCTCCTTGCAAATCCCATGCAGTACGATGTTTTTTTCATCGACCAGTGCCTGACTCCGGATGTCACCGGTTCGGATATTGCAGGGGCTCTCCTTTCCCGGGGCATAACTGTCCCCATTGTCCTGTGCTGCTCCAAAATCAATTATCGCCAGGAGACCTTCCCCGACAATGTAATCTTTATGGACAAACCCATAAAAGCCGGCGAATTGTCCTCTGTGCTTGATTATGCACTGCACATTCTGGAGCAGGCAGTCCCTCCCATTGAATTGAGAGCGGAGGAAAATACCTGCTATCTGACGGAGCCGGATATTCTCTATGCCATCGAAAAAGGCGGAAGAATGGAGGTTCACTTAAAATCCAAAGACATCCTCTTCATTCGGGACAACGCCCGGAATCTGTTTTCCCAGCTGGGGCGTTTCCCTGTTTTCTTCTGCCCTACAAGTAAGGTCATCCTAAATGGTCGTTACCTGACCCGCGTTGGTCACTTCCGTATCGAGATGGCTGATGGCAGCACCTTCCGCATCACTCGTGATATCTTACCCTATGCCGAACAGGTCTTTTCGGATTTTCATGGCAGCACCTAAATCAGTCATACAACGTCATTCCATATTTCAGTTTTCTGTATAACTTATATCCAAGCACCGCAAACATGGAAATAATAAGATAGAGGGTGGAAAATGCGCCGACAATTCCTCCCAGGACAACAGTTATCCATACAAATATACCCATATCCAGTCACCTCGACTATGCATAAAAGTTTATGATACACTATATATATGCTTCACCTTAGTTCCGGTCAAGTATATCCCGTCGCACTTTTATCCCGGAAAATACCATTTTCTGACACCCAATAACAGGCAACAACAAAATCAACAAAAAATAATTGTTTGTACTCCACCCGAGTACCGGAAGGGAGATTTATGATTGCATTACAGATATCCTCTGTCAAGCACTTTATGAGCCAGCTTCTGGCCGGTGACGCCTTTGACCCTTTCTTGCTGGAAGAGGCCGTCATCAAAACCGCAAAC
>JBJENR010000062.1:0-16066 GCA_051880315.1 Acetatifactor sp. | reverse complement strand
TCTATACCAGCCGCAAAGACATATCGGAAGGAAAAAGCAGATGAAAATAACCGAATTGAATAACACACCGTTCACTTCCTTTCTTTTGATACCCTATCATTCATGCCTTAATACACCCACAAGAATCGGAACCAGGTAAAACAAATAACTTACATAGCGCACCAACGCCACCGGTCCAAGGAGATAGGTAAGCCAGAAAATAAACAAATACCCCAGGGCAAGAGCTGCCTTTTTTTTCTCGCAAGTGACCACAAGAAAACAGCTAAAAAGAAACAAACGCAAGTACCGGGTGCAAAAATCCAACGGGTAAGTGTCTTTTCTCATTTCCGATATATCGCGGACTTTATCCTGTTATATACTCCCGAAATGCCCTTGTGATTTGCTGCGAAGGTACGCAGGGGCTGTAAGGTAAGCAGCATAATCGCCCTATACCTAATAAGCTGTCCCCGGGTCAGATATTTTCCGGTAATCTCCTTATGCTCGGCCTTGGAAACCTTTATGTGCTCCTTAGTCTCCGAGAAGCCTCCGCCCTCATAGGAGCTGACAATCAGGGGCATGCAGATCATTTTTGCCTTCCTCGTAAAGTAGCAGTACAGAAAATGCTCATAATCCGCACGTACCGTATATTTCAAATCATAACCCCGTTCCTCAAACAGGCTCCTGTGGTAAAAGCAGGTCTGATGGCAGGGAATATTTCGATAGCATGTAAAAGGTGTAATCTCCCGGTAGGAATAAACCTCCGTCCCCAGTCTTCTCTGATAGAGACTGCCGTAATACACTGCATTCTCTTCTCCGACTGCCTCCGCCACCTTGCTCAGGACATCTTCATCATACAGGTAATCCCCACAGTTCAAAAACAGCAAATACTCTCCTGTTGCCAGCTTTACCGCCTGATTCATGGCATCATAAATGCCCCTGTCCTCCTGCACCGCAACATGAATCTGCGGAAGCGCAGGCAGGGATTCCACAGAACCGTCCCGGGAGCCGCCGTCCTTGACAATGATTTCGTAATCACTGCAGCTTTGGGCAAGAATGCTCTCCACAGTTTTATGCAATTCGTCGCCTGCATTAAGGCATACCACGATGATACTGAACTTAACTCTTTGCATCTGCAATTCCCTTTTTCATAATGGAATAGGCTTTTTGGGCAGGAATCTCCCCGCACATCACAGACCTTTTGGCATAGACAAAACGCAATGCCATGAGTCCCGCTTTCCGACCATATAAGAAATGGTAGAGAAAGCCTCTGTCGTAGAAAAACTTCTCGTCGTAGCCGTGAAACCAGGTGGAGCCGCCGGAAGTTCTCGGCACTTCCTCTCCAATCTCCACAGGGGTCTTGTAAATCTTGAGCCCCTTTCGGAGACAGTCCATCAGAAAAAGGCTGTCCTCCCCGTTGCTGTAGGGAGCACCGCCGCCGAATAAAAGAGAAAAGGTGACGTTTGCCTTTTTAATCCTGTCTCCTCTGACCGCAAAGCTAAAGGTAGGGTAACGTCCACAGTTATACCAGCGCACTCTCCCGTAGGAATCCGTATGATAGGTGGCGCGCTCCGGCACCACACGCAGATTGAATATCAGAACATCTGCCTCCGGATGGGCTTCAAACTCCTTTTGAATTTTCTCCCCATAGCCCTTGTCATAGACAATATCCTCATCCGAAAGCAGCAGGATATCACCATCTCCACGAAGAAGAGCATTGTTGCGGTTTAATCCCACTCCCTTCTCATGAAAGGAATAACACTTCACCTGACAGCCGGCATGCTCGTATTCCAGATAAGAATTCTCCTCACACTGATTTACAATGACCGCATCCGTCTCCAGCCGCATTTTCCCGGCAAGCTGACGCACATCCTGCTTCACTGCCGCCACCAACGTCTGTACCCGCATACCTCACCGCCTTCCCCAATCACACGTTAGACTTGATATCTGCTATTACCCATTTACCACCCTGAAGAACATAAAAATACGTCTGATCATTGTGCTCTATCCTGGTCTCACCGGTTCTGTTCAGATAGAGCGTCTTGTCAAATACCACCCTGCAGGAAAAGCATTCGTAGTTGTACTGTATATATTCGGAGGTCTCCAGGTTTGTAAAGGTGGGGGTACGGTGGTCGCTGTACATCCACATATCACCCTGTCTGTATCTCTCAGCCAGCTCAATGTAGTAAGAATTCTCAGGGAAATACTTCTGTAGACATGCCGTGCTGGCACCGGACCCGGGCAGATCCCTGGAAAAGAAGTTGGAGTAATCCTTTGCTGCCTGAACCACATACTCCTCCAATTCAGGTGGCATCTCCTGCTCAGCAAAGGTTACCCTGGCATAAACGGAACCTTCGGTCTGACTTCCCGCAATCTCCTGGAGAGGGACATCGTTGCCCTCTGCATCCCACACTTCTACCTTCGGCTGCTCTAAAAGCCCCTTGACCTCGTAGGTACGGTAATACGGAATGTTTACATATTCCGCTACATATTCCATGCCTTCCATGGGAACAGCCTCGCCCACCTGCTCTTCTTCCGTCAGGGCAATTCCATTGACAGATGCGCCAAAGCCCTCCGGAAGTTCCAGATGAACACTGTACTGACCCTTTACAATGGGCTCTACACTGACTGCCCTCCAGTCAGATATCGTCAGAATCACCATAATCTGCTTTTGATCAAACGCCTCAAAAGTAGCTTTGGCAACCTTTGTTTCTCCGTCATACACGCCATATACAGACTGACTGCCACTGCTCTCTGTCTTCCAGGTCAATTCCCTGCCCTTCACGGACTCCCTGAAATTGTGGGCAATATTATCTGAAGGTTCAAACTTATTCCCCTCAACCTGAACCGGACCCGCATAGCTTCCGTCTGAAAGCTGAAGCATCAGCGCATCAACTGCATAACCCGGCTGTGCAGCCTCGTATTCCTTCATAATTTTCCAGATTTTTGACCACAGCAGAGCAATCACCAATGCAAGCACTGCCACATAAGCCAGCCATATCATCCAAAATTTTATCTTCTTTTTCACTGCGTTTCTCCTTAAATCATGTCCTTATGCCCGTATCAGTCTGTCACCACAAAGGATGTGGGTAATTTCCAGGAAGATGTGGAATGATACAAAGTTACACTGGTCATCTCGTAGTTTCCGTTGTAATACATGGCAGAAGAACTGCCGCCGTCCAGATTTGCCGCATTCACCGCGCCGTATTCCTGCATAACACTGATCAAATCAGCTGCCGTTGCACCGATATGTCCCTCATGTCCGCGTCCGTCAGTGACAAACATGATAATGGCTCCGTCCTTGCGCTGGCCGATTACGGTTCTGGGATTCGCACCGCTGCCGTTACCGCTGATGGCTCTTGCCTCACCATTGATAATCAGTTTTGTGAAGTGGTTTGTATCGCCGTCATCGATATCCTTAAAGCTCACGGCATCCCGGATTTTGTTTTCCGCAACCATCTCTGCAACCCCTTCTGCAGACATTCCGCTGATATCCTTAATCACCAGAATATTGTCCTCATTCATCCCCACCATCACATCTCCGGTTTCGGGACGATTGTACTGTATCTCGCCGTTGCACACTACCAGCCCTTTCGGTCTTCCTCCCCAGTTGCCGGAGGAATAATATTCTCCGCCGTTGATACCGGCAATGGCTCCGGAGGAGGTAACCAGTTCATCCAGCGTTTTACCTCCTTTTTCCTTGGCATCGCTGGACCAGGGATAAATTGTGGCAACCTTAACCTTGGAAGGATCCTTCACAATCATCACCTTTCCCATGTAGGAACGTCCTGTTACGGTAAAAATCTCGATTCCGTTCTCATCGAAGAAATCCTGGAATTCACTGTCGGTACCTGTATTGTTCACATCCTCGCCGGGGATCTCAATCATCCCTACATCCACATCGCCCTCAACCGTAGCCATGGAATTGTTGCTTGTAATCTGCAGAATTTCATCCTTGTCAAAATACCATCCCGCCAGGAACTTCATTGCGCCGGTTTCGAGAATGGTACTGACGAACAAATCCCTGGCCGCTGTGGACGGTCCGTGGCAGAAAATCCACATGGCACCGTATGCACCCGCAAAGACCATGAGCAGAGTGGTCATCAGCATGGCAAAAACCCTCCACACTATGGTTTTGATCTTATTCCCTTTTTTTGCTTCATTTTTGGTAGCTGTCATAATTCATAATTCCCTTCTGATATCTCTTTATCACCCTGCAATTCATTTTTTCTTCTCGGCAAATACCCACTGTCTCTGTATCTGAAAGCTGAGCAGAAACAGTGTCACGTCAACAATCACCTTCAGCAGAGAGGTAAGTAGGTTTCCCGTGCTCAGCAGCTTGGAAAATGCAAATACCAGGCCGTAGGAAACGAGCATCTGCCCAAGACAAAGAATATAGTACCTGGGCAGCGAGCTTCTGACAGACACCTCTGCCTCAAATACCCTGCTGCGGTTCATATAGTAATTATACAGAGAGGATACCACCCTGGCGCCCACTGTGGCAATCAGAACCATGGCCCAGTGCTCCAGACGATCTCCGATGACATATTCCAGAATGGTAAATAACCCTATATCTATCACAAAGGAAAGCAACGAATTCATGATAAATTTTAAAATTACGGAATATATCTTGAAGGAATCCCGGAAGGGATGAAAATGGGAGGAAGCGTTTTCCTCTATGTACACCGTATCAATGGTGACCTCCGCAAAGGGAATTCCCTTCTTATTCATCTCAAGCAACATCTGTGTTTCGTATTCATACCGCTCTCCGCTGACCTCCATCATAAACGGAAGCAAGGATGTGGGAATGGCTCTCAGGCCGGTTTGTGTATCTGAAATACGGATACCGCAGGCAAACCGGAACACTCCCCTGGTAATGTTATTTCCCATTCTGCTCTTCGGGGGCACATCGGGTCTGGTAAAATCCCTGCAGCCCAGAACAACACAATTTTGATCGTTTTTTTCCAGCATCGCCTCGCAGCAGGCTCTCACATCCTTTGGTCTGTGCTGACCATCACCGTCCACCGTAACTACACCTGCAATGTCCCTGCGATTTTCCATACAATACTGAAAGGCTGTCTTCATCGCCCTTCCCTTGCCCTTATTTACCTCATGGCGGATAATCGTCACCTGTGACAGCTTCTCCACCTCTGCAAAGGGCTGACTGTGAGCCTCGTCACTGCCGTCATTTATCACCAGGATATCGTCAAAGCCTTCTTCTGCCAGTCCCTTCACCGTTGAAATCAGTTTTTCGTCAGGATTATAGGAGGGTACAATCACACAAATTCTCATTTCATCTTCTCCCGCAAAACTTCTTTTGCCTTTTCAAGCTGGTTATCCGGGTGGTCATCACTTCCGTAATATGCCTCGCCGTCAAACTCACATATCACGTCCGGCTCAATACCGATACCGTGAATATTTTTACCACTGGGGGTATAGTACGCGCTGATGGTAATCTTGATAGCTGTACCATCCTTAAAGGGCAGGATTTGCTGAACGATACCCTTTCCGTAAGTGGTGGTACCTACAATCGTTCCGATACCATGGTCCTTGATGGCACCGGTCATAATTTCCGCTGCACTGGCGGAGTTCATATCCACCAGAACCACCAGCGGCAGATCAAGTTCATTTTTGCCGTCACATTTGTATTCGGCTCTCTTTCCGTTCTTATCCTCCGTATACACTATCATGCCCTTGGGCAGAATCATTCTGCACATTTGGATTACAGAGCTGAGCGTGCCGCCGGGATTGCCGCGCAGATCAAGAATGATGCCCTTGGCATTTTCCTCCTTCACCATATCCAGCGCCTCGGAAAACTGTCCAACAGTCACATCATCAAACTCGGCAACACTGATATAAGCCATCCCATCCTCAAGCATGGAAAATTCCACCGTAGGCGTCTCCACCTTTCGCCGCTCTATCGTAACCGTAACATAGTCAGGCTCCCCCTCGCGAATCAAGGTCAGGGTGACCGTCGTGCCCTCCGGTCCCCTTATCAGCTTTACCGCTTCCTCCAGCGACAGACCTCGCATGGACTGACCATCTGCCTCGTAAACCAGATCATTGCGGCGGAGTTTTGCCTCCTCTGCAGGAGAATTCTTGATGACATCGGAAATCTTGGGAAGCCCCGTATCCTGGTCAAGGCTGACATAAGCACCGATTCCATAGAAAACACCTTCTGTGTCGCTCAGCAGCTGCTCCAGCTCCTCAGCCGTATAGTACTCGGTGTAAGGGTCGTTCAGCGCTTCCATCATCCCCTTATAGATTCCGTCACGTATCTCCTCGTCACTGACCTGCTCCAGATAAAAATACTTGTCAATGGTCTCTTCCAGCATCTGAAGCTTTTCAACAGTGTTCGTATTGATAATGGCATCCTCGTCCAACTCCGGTTGCTCCGCCTTATCCGAAGACCTTGTGAACAATCTCTGAATTCCCAAAAAAAGGCTGGCATAGCCTTCCTCCGGATTGGAGGAATACGCCTGCATTCCCACTGCCACATAATAGATTGCCACCGTCAGAAGCGCCGAGGCCAGACCCACAATCAGCCCGGCTATAAACAGCCCCTTCCCGCTGCCTTTCTCATTTCTGCCATTCTCAGTTCTGCGTTTTTCCTGCATTTCATCGTAATAATTCTGATTTTCGTCCATATTGTCTGCCTTTCTGCGATTATCGCAAAAACTACCTGGATATATAGTCCCATGGAGAAACATAGGAACCGTTTAACCGGACGCTGAAATGAAGATGATTTCCCGTGGACCGTCCGGTACTGCCTACCGCCGCAATCGTTTCGCCGCGTATTACAATATCACCTTTATTCACATACAGTGCCGAGGCATGCATATAAATCGTATACAGACCGGAGCCGTGATCTATCATCACATAATTACCCATGGTAGAGCTGTAGGTAGCCGCTACTACCGTGCCGTCATATGCGGCATAGATTGCCGTTCCCTTGGGCGCTGCCAGATCCACTCCGTTATGAAACTGCTGCACATTCAAAATAGGATGTATTCTGTATCCGTATTCGCTGGATACCCGGGTATAGGATGCCAGGGGAAACTTAAAAGCACCGCCGTCGTAAGTCAACACTACACCGCTGGCTGCCAGAAGTGCCTTCTTCTCCTCTGCTACCAGAGTTTCCAGAGCTGCGATTTCCTCCTCTTCCGCCTTGATTGACGCCTCGTATTCCTTAATCGCAACTTCCTTCATGGTGATATCATTCTCGTAACGCTCTATTTCCTGCGTCTTCTCTGCTATCAGTATCTCGAGATTTCTCTGCTCCTCCTCAACTGCCGCCTTGGCCTCGTCCAGCACCTCTTTCTCTATTTCAAGCTTCTCCTTACAGAGCTCCACATACTTTCTGGCACTCATATAATCCTGCCAGCGCTGCCTGTCATAGGAAATGACTCTCTCCGCATAATCTGCTTTGTTCAGGAAATCGCCGAAGCTTTCGGCTTTCAGAAGCATATCCGTCATCTGAGGATCCCCGGACTCATATACCATTCTTATGCGGGTAATCATGGCCTCCTTCTGGTTCTCCTCGTTTTCCAGGGCCTGCTCCAGCTCTCTCTCAGTCTCCTCTATCTCAGCTTCCTTTACACTTATCTTCTGTTTCAGTACTTCGATATTGCGCTCTATCTCTGCCAGGTTGCTGTCCAGCTGGGCAATATAATCTGCCAGGTTGGCACGCTGAGCCTCCAGTTCCTTCTTCATATCCTTCAGATTGGATAAGTTATTCTGAAGATTTTTCTTTTCTTCCTTGGCCTGATTAATCTGTTCCTCTTTTTCCTTGATGCTGTCCGAGGTAATGTCATCCAGGGTCAGGGCTGATACGTTCTGCTTCCATGCGCCTGACATGAATGCCGTGCAAAAAGTGAACAAAACCAGACATATAATTGCTCTTTTTCTTTTCATAAAATTCTGCCTCTTTCGATTTTAAACATGCAAATGTTTTCTGACTGTTGAAACACTTCCCAGATATCCGATCCCCATTCCCAGAACCAGGGATACCGGCACCAGCACCTTGAAGACATCCTGGACTGTCAGGAAATTCAGGAAGTTATTCAATACCGTAAACTGCTCCATGATATAAGTCAGAGCATAATTATAAATGCTGTAGATAATGCCAAGTGGAATCAGGGCTCCCATAAGCCCAATCATAACTCCCTCCAGCACAAAGGGCGCTCTGACAAAGAAATCCGTGGCACCGATATATTTCATAATATTAATCTCCGCAGCACGCACAGAAATCCCCATGGCAACGGTATTGCTGATCAGGAAAATGCTGACTGCCAGCAGAATCACTATGATGCCCACCGAGACATAGGCAATCAGCAGATTCACACCGCTTAAGGTATGGGCGGTAACCTCGGAGAAATTCACCTTTCTTACCTCGGGAATAGAATACAACCAGCTTACCAGTGCATCCTGCATGGTGACATCGCTCAGATGAATCTCATAGCTGTAGACACCTGCCAGGGGATTCTCGGGAAATCCCTCCGCATAATCCTCCCCGTAGTAATTGGCGGCAAAGTCCTTCCAGGCCTCTTCATCGGAGATAAACCGGACACCATCCGCATCCTTCGAAACTTCCACCCGGGATTTTATTTTCTCACCGATTTCCTGCATACGCTGCTCTGTGGGGACCTGCTCCGGCTCGTGGGGTGTGCCCTCCTTCTCGCATCGGTCATTTGCATCATGGAAAAAAACTGTAACTGTCACACCTTCCTCTGCTTTCATAACGATGCTCTGAAAATTGGCCACGATGGCATAAAGAAGCCCAAAAAGGAACAGGCAGGCGGAAATCGTTGCAACAGACGCAAGAGAGTACCATTTATTTCGGAATATATTGGCAAAGCCCTGTCTGATTGTATAAAAGAACGTACTAATCCTCATCGATATACTCGCCTCCCTCCTGGTCGCTGACAATGACACCCTTTTTCATGGTGACCACACGCTTGTGCATGGCATTGACAATCTCCCTGTTATGGGTCACCACCACAACGGTAGTCCCGCTCCCATTGATTTCTTCCAGAAGCTTCATAATCTCCCAGGAATTCTTGGGGTCTAGATTACCCGTAGGCTCGTCTGCCAGCAGAATGGACGGCTTGTTCACCAGAGCTCTGGCCAGGGCAACTCTCTGCTGCTCGCCGCCCGACAACTGTCTGGTCTTTGCCTTATATTTTCCGGCCAGACCCACAGTGGCAAGAACAGCGGGCACATTTCTTCTGATTTCCCTGGGTGGAGTCTCCACAATTCTCTGTGCAAACGCAACATTCTCATATACATTTCTGTCGTTCAGCAGGCGGAAATCCTGAAAAACAACGCCGAGATTGCGGCGAAATCGCGGAATCTTACCATGCCTCAGCTTCGCCAGGTCATTTCCCATAACATAAACACCGCCGCTGGTAGCCGTGAGTTCGCGCAGCAGAAGCTTAATCAATGTGGACTTTCCGGAGCCGCTGTCGCCCACGACAAACACAAACTCGCCCCTTTTGATACTCAGACTGATTCCGTTCAGGGCCGGGGAACCGCTGGAATATACTTTATGCACATTCTCCAGGTAAATGACACCCTTTTCCTCTATCAGCTGCTCTCTTTTTATCCTCTGCTGTTCTCTTCTCGACATTAATGTTTCTCCTTCTAAAAATCCGTACTCTCCATGTACCTCATATACTTCACCACCATAAGCGCAATCTTGAAGGTAATGGCGTCCTCAAACACACGCAAATCAAGGCCTGTGCTCTTCTGTAGCTTATCCAGACGATATACCAGTGTGTTTCTATGTATAAACAGCTGTCTGGACGTCTCTGATACATTCAGGCTGTTCTCAAAAAATTTATAGATAGTGGTCAGCGTCTCATCGTCAAACTCATCAGGACTCCTGCCGCCAAAAATTTCCTTGATGAACATCTTGCAAAGCGGTATGGGAAGCTGATATATGAGACGTCCGATTCCAAGCTCGCTGTAGGCTACAATATCCCGCTCATCAAAGAAAATCTTGCCCACATCCAGAGCCATCTTCGCCTCCTTATAGGAACGGCTGACTTCCTTAATCTCCTGGACTACCGTACCGTAGGCGATACGAATGTCCCTGATTCCCTCCTTCTGCAGATATGCCACCAGGGCTGCTGCGGTCCTTTCTATCTCCCTGGCGGGATCGTTCTCGGACAATTCCTTTACCACAACCACATTATTCTCATCCACCGCTGTAATAAAATCCCTGCTGTTGCTGCCCAGGTGATTCCTTGTCAGCTCAAGGGCATTGTTGTCCTTACCGTTCACCGACTCCACAATCATAACCACACGACAGGCGTCCGTCTGAATGTGCAGCTTCTTGGAGCGGCTGTAAATATCCACCAACAGAAGATTATCCAGCAATAGGTTCTTGATAAAGTTGTCCTTATCGAAACGCTCCTTGTATGCCACCAGCAGACTCTGCATCTGAAAGGCTGCCATCTTACCGATGGTGTATACATCCTCGCCAACGCCCAGCACCACAAGGACATACTCCAGCTGCTGTTCATCAAAAACCTTAAAATACTGACAGCCCTGAATTTCCTGGGAATCTGCAGGTGAAGCGGCAAATTCGGCCGCCGCTCCGGTGATATTTCCCACATCAGCTGTGGACGCGACCTCGTTTCCCTCCGCATCTGTCACACAAAAATCAACCCTTGTTATGCCTTTCAGCCCATCAATTGTGTTTTGTAAAATTTGATTTGAAATCATGCTTATACCCCCTGTCCGCAAAACGGACAACATTTTATGCCCACATACCACAAATTTTACAAAAATGTAATGGAAAAAGCAATAGTTTTTTATGGATTTTCACAAAAAAGCTGCCTGGCAATTCTATCCAGGCAGCTCTCCTTCCGTAAGTCAGACACGCATATCAAAATTGGCGCCAACCGTAGGATTTACGCTCTTTTCCATAGCGGCGGCATCCATCATCTGCACCAGCCCTTTTCCGAGGGCTTCATTGGTGTCCAGTGCCTTGCCAAGCACCGCCGTTCCGATTTGAGACTGCGTAGTATTGGCAGCCAATGCCATAGAAACTCCTGCTATATCCATATTGAAAGCCCCCTTTCTGACACCATATTAACATTTTTCATCAGCTTTTTCCACTATAAATTTATATTTTTCAAAATCTTAAGAAATACTATCTTACCTGTTGACCCTGCGTATCGTCTTTTCTCCAATCTCTACCTTCCCCTGCTTTAAAAGCCGTCCCACGGCGCGTTTGAACTCACTTTTGCTCATGCCTGTCTCGTACTTGATTACCTCGGGTGCTGCCTTGTCGCTGAAGGGAAGAGCACCGGAATAGCTGTCCAGCAGTGCAAGAATTTTTTCGGCATCCTCATCCATCTGAAGAAGGGCCTTCTTGCGGATGCTCAAATCCAGCTTCCCGTCCTCCCTTACGCGAATGACACGGGCTTCCACATCTGTACCAAGCTCAACATCACCGTAGAGCTCCTTTTTTGAAATCAGTGCAGAATAGAGATTATCCACCGCCACGAAGGCACCAAAATTATCGCTGAGCTCGTAGACCCTGCCTTTTACCATGTCCTCCGGGCGGTAGGGGCTGTCCGTGCGAAGATTCCTGTAGACATTCATGGTAGCGCAGAGACGGCTGCTCTTGTCAATGTAGAGCGACACCAGCACCTTATCGCCCTGCTTCACTCTGCCTCTCTGCTCCCTGAACGGAAGCAGAAGATCCTTCTCCAGACCCCAGTCCAGAAAAGCACCTATCTTACCGACCTGTGCCACCGTCAGCTCTGCCACCTGCCCCATCTTAAGCTTTGGCTCTCTCACGGTAGCAATCAATCTGTCAGAGGAATCCTTGTAGATAAAGACAGTCAGCCTGTCCCCCAGCCTACAGTTTTCCGGCAGCTGCCCGGCAGGAAGCAGGACGCGCTCCCCGGCCTGCTCTTCGCTGACTGCAAGGTATACGCCGAATTCCACCTTCTTAACTACAACAAGTTCCTGTTTTTCACCCAGTCTTATCATCATTCACACCCTGTCTTACTCATGCATTGCGCCTTGCATTTTTTGTATTGCATCTGTATTTCCTTTTCTCTGCTTCAGCTCATCATCTGTATCACAATCATTACCGTCCAAACCAGCAGAAACACAAACATTCCCGAGTTTGCCAAAATTATATTTGTACGCAGCTGTTTGGGAATGTCCACTTCCCCTTTCTCAAACCGAAACTTCTTCTGCACCACTGCCACTATGAAAAGAACAACACCGCTGACAAGCACCGCAATCACAATGCAACAAAATAAGCCAAGCAATACCCAGCCCGCCAGGTTCCCCACGATATCGTCCATCATCATGGCATAGTCGCCTGCCATCAACGACTGCTCATATTCCTCCATGTTAACCATATCAAAAAGCTTTTGGATAAGGAAGCCTCCCACAAAGTTAATCAGTATGTGTATGGAAATAGTAATCTTCAGATTACCGGTCTTCACATAGAGGAAAGCCAGAAACATCCCGATGACAACGGCATAGGCAAACTGATTCAGATTCCCGTGAAAGAGTCCGAACATCAAGCCGGAAACTACTACCGCCACACCCTGTCCATAGCGCACGGTTCTGTCCACAATCAGCTTCCGGAACACCAGCTCTTCCATGATGGGACCAAAAATCACCACATACAAAATGAGCAGCCACGGATTCAGCCCCGTCAGCACCACCGACGCCTGATTCTGTATGTTGTGTCCGCTTACCTTTCCGATGATAGAGGTAAGAATCAGTCCGATAATATTGGAGGCATAGGTCAGTCCAAAACAAATAATAAGTGCCAGAATAAATTGCCCGGGAGACATTCTATGTCTCTCCAGCTTTTGGGCGGGCACAGACTTTTTCAATATGAAAAACATCAGCGGAAAACCGATGGCATACATGGACACCACAGAGATTAACAGATTCACTTCAATACTGTTCAGCAGGTGTGGGTTAACCGACTTCAGGACAGCAACCGCCACTATCTGTACAAAATCAATAATTAATGTAGCTGCCAGATATGCCCAACCAAGCTTTGAAAAGTGCTTCTTAATCAGGATAAGATCTTCCACCGTGGCTTTTTTTGTCTCTTTGACTACAGCGGTATCTTCAGGGATAATTTCTCTTTCCTCCATGTCTTTCCTCCATAGTAGTACTTGGCAACAGATTGATTTTTTATTTACATATATTATATTCCATACATCGGCCAATTACAAGAATAACACACATTATGACCCGCTTGACTTATACTTCCGTACCCCGTACCGCCACAACGCATACGAAGGAATCAAAAACCACAGCGCCAACAGTGGCAGAAAAATGAAAGCCGGATTGGACCTTCTGTCCAACAGATAAAGAAGCGGATAATACTGCACCAATGCATAGGGAATCACAAAGGTTGTTATCTGAAGCATTCTTTTTCCATAGACGCCAAAGGGATATTTGCCGTATTCCCGGGCTCCGTCCGTAAAGAGATTCATAAACTCCAGCCCTTCCAGTGTAAAGAAGCTTAGCGCTGCATAAATCATAAAAAGCCCTGTAAACAGCCCGACTCCCCCAATCAGCATAAAAATAACCGTCAGTATCTTAGCTGCCGTCCATCGAACCTCCACATGAGTCATTCCATATACAAGCATCACCACCGCCTGCAGGACCTTGCCGATTCGCACCAGCTCAAACTTGCTGCCCAACACCTGCAACACTTCACTTCTGGGGCGCAGCAATACCCGGTCAAAGGTTCCCTGCCTGATCATGGAGGGAAACGTATCAAAACCTCTCGCCCAGATTTCCGCAAGAGAGAATTCCATGAGCATAATGGAAAAACACAAAAGAACTTCACTGTAGGTAAAACCTTTCACGTTGGAAAACCGCTGAAACATATAATATACGCCAATCAATACACTGAATGAAACCATAAATTGCCCGAATGCCATCATAAAAAAGGACGCTTTATATTGCATGGCACTTTTTATGATGATTTGCAGATAATGCATATACAGCTTTAAGCTGCTTGTTTTTTTCTCCATGTTCATCTCCATAAGTTCTGAAACTTTGCCGGCTTTATTCTGCAGGCAAAACTCACGTGTCTTTTCCTATTATCTGTAACTTTAGCCACCCTGTACTACTGTTCTTTTCTCACCTCTTGCGGCAAGCATTCTTCCCAGCACATTCAGGAGAATCAGCCAGAATATCTGGATGAAAACAGCCTGATACATCTTTGCTCCGGACAAATCTCCACTGTAAATCCGAAAAGGAACATTTCCCGTAGAGGCAAATGGATTCCATTCCAGAATTCGCTGCACATGCTCCGGGAAAAAAGGCAATGGAATAATCTGTCCCGACAAGACTTCAACAATTGAGCAAAATATTATGCGAAGCCCGTCCCCGGATATGGTAAATAAGGAAGCCACATATACCATCATATTCAGGGATACCATGACCAGAAGTGCCAATACCAAAGAGAGCAGAAACCAGAGAAATGCGCCAAAGGAAGCCGGCAGCCCGAGTCTATAGCCCTCCGGTAAAAATACAGCCACCACCAATATAGGAATACAGCGAAGGAAGGCTCTTGACAACCGGAGCGCAACACTTCTGGCAAACCACATATCATAAACATGCACCGGACGGCACAGTTCATATGCCAGATTGCCATTCTTTATGATTTCAAAGATTTCACCTTCAAACATCCAGGCACCGAAAAATGCCAGCAATGCCTGTTGAAGCCAAACATAGGATGCCGTTGCCTGCAGGGTCATGGGATATACAGAAGGATCTGCCTCATAAAAAGCATGAAACACCATAATTTCCATGAAGCCCCAGAAAAACTGGGTTATCATGCCCGCCAGCGCTGCAGCGCGGTATTGCAGACCTGTCACAAGGCGCAGCCTGAAAAAAGAAAGATATTTTCTCATGATTGCACCCCCTAAATCTCATAGGCACGATACAGCTCCGCCAGTGTTTCATCCATGCTTTCACCGCCGCGTCTGATATCCTCCAGCCCGCCGTCCATGAGGATCTGTCCTTTTCCAATCAAAATGATACGACTTGCCAGCGCTTCCATATCCTGCATATCATGGGTAGTCAGAATCACCGTTGTACCATGGTCTCTGTTTCGTTTCTTTACAAAGTCGCGCACTGCCAGCTTCGATACTGCATCCAGGCCGATGGTTGGCTCATCCAAAAACAGGATACTTGGATTATGCAACAAGGAAGCAGCAATCTCACAACGCATTCGCTGCCCCAGCGACAATTGCCTGGTAGGGGTTCGCAATAGCTCACCCAGATTCAGTAATTCCGTCAGTTCTTCGAGATTCTCCCGATATACGGGTTCAGAAACAGAATAGATATCCTTCAGCAGTTCAAAGGAATCTATGACCGGAACATCCCACCAAAGCTGTGAGCGCTGTCCAAAGACAACACCAATCCGGCTCACATGCTCAATCCGGCTGCACCTTTCCTGCTTTGTCAGGGGCAGCTTCCCGCCGGAATTCCAGAGCAGCCTGTCGTCTACCGTCACACAGCCGCTGTCCGGTGTCAATATTCCGCTTAGAATTTTGATAGTAGAGCTTTTCCCCGCTCCATTGGGACCGATATAGCCAACCATCTCACCATCGTGAATGGTAAAGCTGACATCCCTAAGGGCATGAATCTCTTCATATTCCCTGTGAAACAGCGCCTTGCAGGCCTCGGTAAAGCCTGCACTGCGTTTTGCAATCCGATAGGTCTTGCAAACATTCTCCATCCTTATCATACCGTTTCCTCCTGGCAGTTTAGATTTTTGTATCTACTTTCCAAGTAGGCGGTGCCACTCACACCGTTCATGCTGCGCACATCAGGTTTTTTCTTTCAATCTTCCTTTCCGCCGATTTACCTAAAATACCCCTGGCGCTGCATTCTGACTATCGGATTTTGCCGATAGATACCCGCATGAAATTGTTCCCCCAAAAAAGGCGAGGGAATTTGATAATAACAAATTGCCTTGTGTGTGTCAATATATTTTTCTCTAAATTTCTTTGTGCGTACCGACAAATATAAAAAGTGCATAGACATTTCTGCCTTTTCCTGAATTAACGTAGTCGTTGCT
>JBJENR010000061.1:0-16135 GCA_051880315.1 Acetatifactor sp. | reverse complement strand
TTTCTCCCGGGATATGAAACAACAGAGAGCGGACGACAGAGAGCGGATAATAAAGAGTGGACAACAGAGTGCGGTCGGTAGAAAGGAGGCAGGCTTGACAAGCAGAAAAAAATATGTATAATAAATTGTGTTGTATGTGCAAGATAAACAATTGTATTTTTATGACCGCGTTGGACAATGATGTCCAAGGCACTTTTTTTGGTATAAAGAAAAGTTTAGCATGCTAAAGAATTAGCGTGATGATGAGTAAAAATACAATGAAATGTCAAGCGCAAAAAATATATCGAGAGGAGAAAAGTTATGAAGAAGAAAGTTTTGAGCATTTTTCTGGCTTCTGCTATGGCTTTGAGCATGGCTGCATGTGGCAATAATGCTGCAGGCGGAAGTGCATCAGGCAGTGGTGCGGCAGGAGCAACAGGTGAAGGGTCTGATATCGTAGCGGAAGCACCTTCCTATACCTATCATACTTATTCATCGGCCCTGGCAAACAACTGGAATGAACATTCTTGGGAAACAAATGCCGATGATACCATTCGTAGCTACATTACAAGTCCCCTGGTTACCATGTCCATTGAGGATTCCGAGAATGGCGTGTATCAGTGGATTTATGAAATGGCCACCTCTGTTGAGGATGTAACTGCAAGTCATCAGGATGACCTGACAAAGTATAAGGTTACCTTACAGTCAGGCAAGACTGCAGCCGACACAAAGTCCGGTTTTGTGTTTGAGATTAAACTGAGAGAGGGCGCTAAGTGGCAGGACGGAACTCCCATCAATGCGGATTCCTATATTTATTCCATGAAGCAGCTGTTGAATCCTCAGATGCAGAACTATCGTGCAAATCTGTACTATGCGGGTGAGTCTGCGGTTGCCGGCGGATTTACCTATTACAATTCCCTGAATACAGGTTACTATGTGCCTGTAGCTTACAGTGAAGTGGAATCCCTGCTTTCCGCAGGCAAGGATATTTATATTGATGTTTGGAGCTTCTACGGCGCGGAAGGCTACACGGATGCCGCAGGCAATGTGTGCCCTCAGTACGTTTCCGTCAAGGATGATACCGTGTGGGGTGAGGCTCAGGACGATGCCTTCTCCGGCGCAGATCTCTATGCGACCTACGATATGTACTTTGTAGACGGAAGCTATAGTTACTATCAGTATCAGGACAATGAAAACTATAACGAGAATTTTGAAGCAACCTATGATGATATTGTAGGCTGCTACAAGGTTGACGATTATACCATTCGTTACGTTACTCAGACCTACATTGATTTCAATTACTTCCTTACTTCCCTTACCTCCAACTGGCTGGTATATGAGAAGCTTTATGAGGCAGGTAAGGATACCACGGGAAGCCTGGTAACCACCGACTATTGTACCTCGGTTGACACTACCATGTCCTACGGTCCTTATAAGATTGTGTCCCTGCAGACAGACAAGCAGATGGTTCTGGAGAAGAACGAGAATTACTGGGGATATGAGAAGCAGGCAGACGGAAGCCTTCTTTCCATGACTGAGTTTAAGGTTGACGGGGAGTCCGTACAGCAGTGGCAGACCAGCAGAATTGTGATTGATGTTATGGATGACGCAGCGGCAAAGCAGGCATTCCTGAAGGGAGAACTGTCCGATTGGACACCTACTCCCGATGACCTTGTTGCCTATGCTACCAGTGAGCGTCTGTACAAGGCTGACGAGACCTATACCATGTCCTTCTTCTTCAACACCAATCTTGACAATCTGAAGGAAATGGATAAATCCAAGGGCAATACCAACTCTGTAGTACTGTCCAATGAGAATTTCCGTAAGGCATTCAGCCTTGCAATTAACAGAGATGAGTGGGTAGGCGCTACTGCCGGTTACAAGCCCGCATATGCTGTTATGAACAACCTGTATTTCTACGATGCATATAATGATCCTACCTCTTCTTACCGCGGATCCGATGCCGCAATGCAGGCAATCTGTAATGTATATGGCGTTTCCTACGGCAGCGGAACACCTTATGCAACCCTGAAGGAGGCTTACGAGTCCATCAACGGTTACAACCTGACTGAGGCACAGGCTCTGATGAAGCAGGCATGTGACGAACTGGTTGCTGCAGGACTTTACAAGGCAGGAGAGCCTATATATATCCGTATCGGTTATAAGGCCGGTGCGTTGGATTCCTCCAACATGAACCAGGTGGAACTGATGAACAGGTATCTGAATGCAGCAGTGGAAGGCTCCGGCTTCGGCACAGTCACTCTGGAGGCTATCGGCAACATTACCAACCGTTATGCAGACACCGTAAACGGTGAATATGCAATCGGTTACGGCGCATGGGGCGGTGCAGCTTTCTATCCCTTCCGTAACTTCCAGGTATACTGCGACCCTAGCCAGTACGACCTGAATGAGGCAGGATGCTGGGATCCCAGCACCGAGACTCTGACACTGAAGGTGAATGGGGAAGATGTAACCATGACCTGGCAGGAGTGGAGTGGTGCACTGATTGGCTCCGGCAGATATACCGAGGCTGATTTTGCCACCAAGCTTGACATCACGGCACAGATGGAGGAGGCATGGCTGAAGAAGTATTATCGTATTCCTCTTGCCAGCACCACAGCATGCTTTATGATGTCTTATCAGGTAAATTACTACACCGAAGAGTACAATATCATGTATGATTTCGGCGGACTGCGTCTGATGCAGTATAACTACACTGATGCAGAGTGGGAAGAATATGTAAAGAGCCAGAACGGCAACATCAGTTACGAATAAGCTTTATTCGGCGATGTACGCTCTCAACAAGGTATAATTACAAGGGTGGCAGGGCTTCCCTGCCGCCCTTGTTTATGCCTGTATATTTTCATGGGCTGAAGAGCATGCTTCATTCTATGAAAACATGCAGTCGCTTTGTTTGGAAAGCAGATAAAAAGGAGAAGGATTCATGGTAAAATATGTTATTAAAAGAATTGCACTGATGTTCGCTACACTTTTTGTCATTACGACAATCTGCTTTATGCTGATACGTATGCTTCCCAGGGAGCTCCCCGTGGACAAGGTGCAGGCGGCTGCGATTCAGGCCAGGTGGGAGGCTCTGGGATATAATGAGCCCCTTCTGACACAATATGGAATTTATCTGAAAAACATATTTTCCGATTGGGATTTCGGCACCTCATGGTATATTTCTTTCAGAACTCCGGCATGGGATGTTTTGATTGAGAGGCTGCCGCCCACCGTCATAGTAAATCTGTATTCTTTGCTCCTTTCCATTCCCCTGGGAATCGGACTGGGTATCTTTGCTGCGGTCAAAAAGAATAAATGGCAGGATTCCCTGATCAGTACCCTGGTAATGGTCTTTATTTCCGTACCGGTTTATGTCTATGGTTTTCTGGTACAATTCTTTTTCTATTTTAAGCTGGGATGGCTGCCGCTACAGGTATATTCCCTGGCCGATGCAGGTGGAAGCTGGTTTACCTGGAAGATGTTCTATAGTATGATTGCGCCCATTATTGCCCTTTCCTTTGGTGAAATTGCAAGCCTATGTCGTTTCACAAGGGCAGAGCTGACAGAGACATTGACCTCGGATTATATGCTTCTTGCAAGAACCAAGGGCCTGACCAGAGCCCAGGCAACCACGAGACATGCACTGAAAAATGCAATGGTTCCCATACTTCCCATGATTATTTCCAGCTTTGTGGGTATTTTGGGAGGTTCTTTCGTTATCGAGAAGATTTTCTCTATTCCGGGAGTGGGACAGTTATATCTGAAATCCATTTCTTTGTTTGATTATGATGTATTTATGATGGATACTATATTCTATACCTTTATCGGATTGTTAGCCGGTATCGTGGTTGACTTAAGTTATGGTGCGATTGACCCGAGAATCAGAATGGGGGAGAAATAAGATGGCAGAGATGAAGGCTGTTAACAACAATGCTGAATATGAAAAAATCCCCGTGGAAAAGTTTGCTTTCGTCCATGAGGGGGAACGAATCAGTGATAAAAAGTTTGATGATAAGCCCATAGGCTATTTTAAGGATGCGTGGATACGTTTCAGGAAGAACCGTGCCTCCGTCATCGCGGCAGTGATTATTATTCTGATTATCCTGTACTCACTGTTTATGCCCCTGTTAATTCATGGACATGATGCAACCTTTATGGATGTCAACTATGCGAAAAAAGCCCCGAGAGTAACCTGGCTTCGTGAGCTTGGCATTGCTACCGGCGGCGTGTCGAGAGCCTTTACGGATACCAGTCTTGTGCAGGCGGTGGGGATTGGTATCGCCGCAGAGGATTGGGACGGACGCGGTGTGTCTGTGGCAGAGGGTTTGAAAAGCTATTATCAGCCCATGCTGGAGATCAGCGATCCGGTGGTGGTATTAGACGCTGCAAAAAAGGAAAAGAAAACCTATACAGGAACCATTGATACCTATCTTGAGGTGGGCTTCCAGTACAGAAGTATTAAGCAGTCTGAATATGAAGAAATTGTGGCGTGGGAAAAAGAAACCGGATTAAAGGTGCTTTATCCTTTGATTGAGAACAATGAATTCTGTTTCGATAATGGAAATGCCAACTTTTGGTACAAGACCAATACAAAGGGTGTTCCAGTGTCCGTAAATCCCAAGACAGGTAAAGTTACCAAGCTGGAATATAGTGAGGATCTTGTACTGGAGGATAACTATAAGAGAGATGAGAACGGCAACCTGAAATATTACGAGTATACAGGCGGCGGCTCCCTGGAGACTGCCCAGTTCAAGGTTCGGGTGTTGTACTATAATTATTACCGATATCTCAATGGCTTTGAGCCAAACTATCTCTTTGGAACAGACACCCAGGGTTATGATCTTGCCCTTCGACTGGCAGGCGGTGTACGACTCAGCCTTTTCCTGGCAATCTGTGTGTCAGCCATTAACCTGTTTATCGGTGTTACCTATGGCGCCGTGGAGGGCTATTATGGTGGAGCGGCAGACCTTGTAATGGAGCGTATTTCGGATATCCTGAGCGGAATTCCCTTCATTGTGGTAGCCACCCTGTTCCAGATTCATCTTGCCACAAAAGTGGGAGCAATTCCAAGTCTGCTGTTTGCCTTCGTGCTCACAGGCTGGATTGGCACGGCAAGCCGCGTCAGAACGCAGTTTTATCGCTATAAGAATCAGGAATATGTCATGGCAGCCCGGACACTGGGGGCAAGAGACGGACGGATTATCTGGAAGCATATTTTCCCCAATGCACTTGGAACAATCATTACCTCAGTGGCACTGGTTATCCCGGGGGTCATCAATACAGAAAGTATGCTGAGCTACTTGGGGATTGTGAAGCTTTCCAGCAGTAAGTTTATCTCTCTGGGAAATCTGCTTTCGGATGCAGAGGGTATCTGGACAAATTATCCTCACCTTTTGATTTGCCCTGCTGTTTTCCTGTCGCTGTTAATGATTTGCTTTAATCTGTTCGGCAACGGACTGAGAGACGCATTTAATCCGTCACTGCGCGGTGTGGAGGAATAAAAGCATGGATAAAATTCTTGAGGTTAAAAATTTAAAGATTTCCTTCCGTACCTCCGGTGGTACCTTAAAAGCAGTGCGGGATATTTCCTTTGATCTGGAACGGGGCAAAACCCTTGCCATAGTAGGTGAATCCGGTTCGGGCAAATCCGTGACCTCCAAGGCAATCCTCGGTATTCTTGCGGGTAATTCCATCGTGGAGGGCGGTGAGATACTCTATGACGGAAAGGATTTGCTTCGCATTGAGGAAGATGAAATGCATAAGCTGCGCGGAGATAAAATTTCCATGATTTTCCAGGATCCCCTGTCCTCCCTGAATCCCATTGTAAAGATTGGCAAACAGATTACGGAGGCCATGCTTTTGAAAAACAAGGCTAACCGTAAGGAAGCGCGCAGGGTTTTCAATGAGATGCTTCACGAACTGAAGAACAACATGGCAGCGGTTCCGGAGAACGGAGGGAAAGCGGCAGTTGATGCAATGGCTGACACCTTTGAAAAATTCTGTATTGAAGCCAATAGATTGGAAAATCGGTATAACATCATGCTCAGTGCCGCAGAAGAGCTTGAGAGCGGCATTAAATCTTTCTGTTTTAATGCGTCCAAGAATCAGAAACAGGATGTGAATAAGCTGCTCAATCATTTCTCTTCCATGCTTGGCAGGATAGAGAATGAATTTCTGAACGGAGATTTTAAGGAAAACAGAGATAAGCTGCGCAAAAACCTGGATGCCTGCAAGGGAGATTATGTGCCTTCCAAGAAGAAGGATGAGGTGGCTCCTGTTCCACAGTCAATCATCAAGGCAGTGGAGGATATCGAAGTGCTGATGAGGGAGGTTCAGAATCGCCCCAGACCTGTATTCTTCAGCGTTGGTTATTATAAGCTGCATAACAGTGATACAGCTTTGTTCGAAAAATCGGTCGAAGAAATTAATAGAGAGGCTGTGGCGTTCCATGAAAAGGATTTCATGGAAAAATTCCGTGCGGCGGAGGAGCTGGGAATCCAATATTCCTACAAGACATCTCTGGAGAAGAAAAAGGCCGTATGTCTGGAGCTGGAGAAGGCAGAGGAGTATTATGGCGGAGAGTTTGACAGAAATGGTGCAATGAATCTCTGCAAGAAACTGACCACTCTGGTCAGTGACTCCATTGACCGACTGGAGATCAATAAGGACAGCATGGCTTATACTTTCGGTACCAGTCTGGAACACGGCATCGAACGTTATTTCCGGGCGCTGAAAAACAATCCAAAGGAAGAAGCCCGCTATGCAAGACAGTCAAAGAAACGTGACAGTCTGATTGCAAGAGGAAAGACGGTAGACTGGAAGGTAGTTCCCAAGGTGGTCTATGACCCTGAGGAACTGAAAGCAAACATCGTAAAGCTGATTCGGAATCTGAAGAAGAATTACGAGCAAAGAATAGAGAATCAGGATGAGATTGATTTTGCCGGATGGAGTGAAAATCTGGTGGACTTATTCCGCCGGAGAGCATCTGAGGTGGTATATGTAGTAACCAGAAGCATGGCAAAGGATAAAGCCCTGGAACTGATGGAGGAAGTGGGAATTCATGAGCCTGAAACCAGATACTATCAGTATCCCTTTGAATTCTCCGGTGGTATGCGTCAGCGTATTGTCATTGCCATTGCCCTGGCAGCAAATCCTGATATTTTGATTTGTGACGAGCCTACAACGGCATTGGATGTGACGATTCAGGCACAGATTCTGGAGCTTATCAATAAGCTGAAGAGAGAAAGGAATCTGTCTGTTATCTTTATCACACACGACCTCGGCGTTGTTGCAAACATGGCAGATGACATCGCGGTTATGTATGCCGGAAAGATAGTGGAGTACGGTACTGCAAACGATATTTTTTATGACCCCAGACATCCTTATACATGGGCGCTTTTATCCTCTATGCCGGATCTGGATACCAATGAGAGACTGGATGCCATTCCGGGCACTCCTCCCAATATGATATATCCGCCGGTGGGGGATGCCTTTGCCGACAGAAATAAATATGCGATGCAGATTGATTTTGAAAAACAGCCTCCCATGTTCAAAGTCTCCGAGACACATATGGCGGCAACCTGGCTCCTGCATCCCGATGCTCCCAAGGTTGATATCCCCAAGACTATTACGGATCGAATTGCCCGTATGAAGAAAGCCGGAGGTGAACACAATGAGTGATAAGAATAACGAAGAAGTTCTGCTCAGAGTGGAGCATCTGTGCCAGTATTTCAAGAATACAAAGGCCGTTGACGACGTTTCTTTTGACATCAGGAAGGGCGAAGTATTCGGGCTGGTAGGAGAGTCAGGCTGTGGTAAATCCACCACCGGAAGGGCAATTATCAAAATATACGACATCACCTCCGGCAGCATCTACTTTAAGGGTCAGCGTGTCAGTGCCGGGACCATGTCCTACAAGCAGGCAATCCGGGACGCCCGCAATGAGACCAGGAAGGCACTGAAGGAGCTTTCGGAGGATACCAAAGCAAATCCTGAAAACAGACAGGGCAATGAAGAAAAAGCAGCACAGCTGAAAAAGGATTTGGAAACAACCATTACCGAAAATCGGAAACAGATTAAGGCGGCTGTGTTTGATCAAAAGAATTCTGATAAGGAATATGCCCGGAAACTTGTGGAGCAGGTGACACGGGATTATGAGGAAAAGTGCAAGACGGAGAGCGACCCCGGTAAGCTGGCGGAGCTGAAAAAGAAGTACAGAGATGACTTGAGGGTGGCAAAAAAAACCCGTCTCATTACAAAGATTCAGATGATTTTCCAGGATCCAATTGCATCTCTGAATCCCCGTATGACAGTTCGGGAGATTATATCTGAGGGACTGGTAATTAACGGCATTCGGGATAAGGAATACATTGACCAAAAGGTATACGAAATCCTTGAGATGGTAGGACTTGTCCGGGAGCATGCAGGCAGATATCCCCATGAGTTTTCCGGCGGACAGAGACAGCGTATCGGAATTGCACGTTCGGTTATTATGCGTCCGGACCTTCTGATTGCCGATGAACCAATTTCAGCGCTTGATGTGTCGATTCAGGCACAGGTAATCAATCTGCTGAATGATTTGCGTGAGCAGCTTGGGCTGACCATCCTGTTTATTGCCCATGATCTGTCTGTGGTGAAATACTTTTCGGACCGTATCGGGGTTATGTATTATGGTAAGATGGTGGAACTGGCGGACTCGGAAGAGCTCTTTAGGCATCCTCTTCATCCGTATACCAGGTCACTGTTGTCGGCCATTCCGCTTCCGGATCCTGTTTCGGAGAAGAGGAGAAAGCGTATCGTGTACAATCCTCTGGCAGACCACGACTATAGCACAGATAAGCCTATGATGAGAGAGATTCTTCCCGGACATTTTGTATATTGTAATGATGCGGAGGCAGAACAGTACAAAAAGGAGCTGGGACAGTGAAAAAAGAATCGGTCAGGCTGTTGGTCCGTTATGGAATTACCGCCGGAATTGCTGCTTTGATTACCTGGATTGTCACACAGACCTATGGACTGTCCGATGCAGAAACGGCGGTGGAAAAATATCGGATTTTGTGTGATGCTTTTACCATTCCGGGTGTGATTTTCGTGATGGTTGGGTTGCTTATAAGGCTGATGGACTGCGGTCTTTTGGACGGATTGTCCTATGCAATGCGCAGTCTGTACCG
Organism: Acetatifactor sp.; assembly: GCA_051880315.1. Classification (GTDB taxonomy): domain Bacteria; phylum Bacillota; class Clostridia; order Lachnospirales; family Lachnospiraceae; genus Acetatifactor. The sequence goes on along the minus strand of JBJENR010000061.1, from coordinate 6,983 downwards.
TGTCTTTATACCGGGAGCCGCCAGACAGGATGAAAAATTTTATGACTATCTGCAGCGGAAAAAGGAGGAAAGAAAAGGCAGACATACGGCATTTATACTGCATGTGGGTATTTTATTCATGATACCGGCGCTTATCTTTTATCTTTTGTTTTATCAGCTATACTAAGATTTGCTTGCCTTTTTTGGCAAACTATGTTAATATGATACCTGCTTGGCATTAGGAGGTGTGAAATGGGAACACTTAGAACAGTAGTGACAATTATTTTTATATTGCTTTGTATAGCGTTGGTTATACTTGTACTGATGCAGGAGGGTAAATCGGCAGGTTTAGGTTCCATAAGCGGTGCTGCAGAGACCTATTGGGGTAAGAATAAGGGTCGTTCCATGGAGGGACGTCTGGTAAAGATTACTAAGGTACTTGCGGTATCCTTTGTGATACTTGCGATTATACTGAATTTGAATGTATTTTAGGTTACCTTTCAGAAGACACTCTTGTGACAGTCACAAGGGTGTTTTCTTTTGTAAAAGGATGATAGATATGGAAGACAGAAAAGAAAAAAGGAAAGAAATTATATGCAATCTGGTGAACGATGCTCTTTATGTACCAATGAAGGAGAAAGAGCTGGCGATGTTTCTTCAGGTAGCAAAAGAGGATAGAAATATATTTCACGAAATTCTGCAGGAGCTGATGGCAGAAGGCAAGCTGATGCAGACAGTCAGGGGAAAATACATGAAGGGTAACGGCAATGTGCTCACCGGTACCTTCATCAGCCATGCCAAGGGCTTTGGTTTCGTGGAGATTGAGGGAAGGGATGAGGACCTGTTCATCCCTGAAGACAGAACAGGCGGTGCTTTTCACAGGGATATCGTTGAAGTTTCCCTGTTGCCGGAGAGCGCAGGCAAACGCAGGGAAGCACAGGTGCTGAGGATTATTGCAAGAGGAATGACGCAGGTGGTTGGCACCTATCAACGTTCAGGTGAAAATTATGGTTTTGTGATACCGGACAATACAAAGCTTGACAGAGATATTTTCATTCCGAAGGAATGGTCTAAGGGTGCCGTGACAGGGCACAAGGTTGTGGCGGAGATAACAGACTATGGTACGGACAGACGCAATCCGGAGGGCAGGGTGACAGAGATTCTGGGACATGTGAATGACCCTGGGGTAGATATTATGTCCATTGTCAAGGGGTATGAATTCCCTGTTGAGTTTTCCGAGAAACTGTTAAATCAGGCAGAACGTGTGGCAAAGGAAGTCAGCGAGAAAGACAGAGAGGGCAGGAGAGATCTTAGGGATGTCCTGATGATTACCATAGACGGTGAGGATGCAAAGGACCTGGACGATGCGGTCAGCGTGTCCTTTGACGGTACTAACTATCACCTGGGCGTCCATATTGCGGACGTTACAAATTATGTCCAGGAAAACTCTGCACTGGACAGGGAAGCGTTGCTTCGGGGCACCAGTGTATATCTGGTGGACCGTGTGATACCCATGCTTCCCCATGTATTGTCCAATGGTATCTGTTCGCTGAATCAGGGGCAGGACAGGCTTGCCTTGAGCTGTCTGATGACCATTAACCCACAGGGAGAAATTATAGATTACGAAATCTGTGAATCTGTGATTAAGGTGGACAGGCGCATGAGCTATACGGAGGTGAAAAATCTGCTGGAGCAGGATGGCGGTGCCCCGGAGGGAAAAAATCTGTCGGAGCAGGATGACGGTGTTCCGGAGGAAGACCCGTACCTGCCCATGCTTCGCAATATGAGGGAGCTGGCAGCCGCACTCAGAGAAAAACGGAGAAAGCGCGGCTCAATTGACTTTGATTTTCCGGAGTGTAAAATTATTCTTGACAGAGATGGTCATCCCGTGGATATTAGAGCATATGAACGCAATGTTGCTACGAATATCATAGAAGATTTTATGCTCGCGGCCAATGAGACAGTGGCCCAGCATTTTTACTGGCTGGAGATTCCCTTTATCTACCGAGTGCATGATGTACCGGATGTAGACCGAATCAGGAAGCTTTCTGCCATTATCAATAATTTCGGATATTACATGAAATCTATGGGCAGGTCAGGAGCGAAGACGGGAAATGAGGAGATTCATCCCAAGGAGATTCAGAAGTTACTGGCAAAGATTGCAGGGACACCGGAGGAGGCTATGATTAGCCGCATGGCTTTGCGCAGTATGAAACAGGCAAAGTACAGTGTGGAATGCACTGGGCATTTTGGCCTGGCATGTCCTTATTACTGCCATTTTACCTCCCCCATCCGCCGTTATCCGGATTTGCAGATTCACAGAATCATCAAGGAACAGCTTCGTGGAAGGCTGAGCGAGGAACGGATTGCCCATTATCGGGAAATTTTACCCGAAGCGGCAAAGCATTCTTCTGACATGGAACGCCGTGCAGATGAGGCGGAACGGGAGACGGAGAAGCTGAAGAAAGTGGAATACATGGAGGAGAGAATCGGTCAGAGCTTTGACGGCACAGTATCCGGCGTTACCAACTGGGGAATTTATGTGGAATTGCCCAATACCGTTGAGGGCTTGATACACATATCAAAGCTTGCCGGAGACTATTATTATTACAACGAGAAGGCAAACGAATTGGTCGGTGAAGGCACCGGGCGTGTCTTCAGGCTCGGCATGCCGGTGAGGGTAGTGATAGAGGATTGCGACAGGTTTAACAGAACCATTGATATGTCGCTTGAAGAATAACGGAAATGAGGTGGAACGGTATGGTTTCCAGAGAATCGCAGAAGCTGATTGCGAATAATAAAAAAGCATATCATGATTATTTTATTGATGAGACCTATGAGACAGGCGTGGTACTTCACGGTACTGAGGTGAAGTCCATGCGTCAGGGAAAATGTAGTATCAAGGAGGCATTTATCCGCATTGAGAACGGTGAGGTGTTTGTCTACGGAATGCATGTGAGCCCTTACGAAAAGGGGAATATTTTTAATAAGGATCCCCTGCGTGTCAAAAAGCTTCTGATGCACAAATATGAAATCAATAAATTGACCGGAAAAGTAGCGGAAAAGGGGTATACTCTGGTGCCGCTTCAGGTATACTTTAAAGAAGGAAAAGTCAAGGTTGAAATCGGTCTGGCAAGAGGTAAGAAGCTCTATGACAAGAGGGAGGCCATTGCGAAAAAGGATGCCAGAAGAGAGACAGAGCGGGAATTCAAGGTGAAGAATCTTTAATATAGAATCTGTAAATTATCGGCAGTTTATAAATCCGGGTTATAAATCTTTTATAAATACGCGCCGATATTTATTGACAGAAGAAAGTATATCCGATATACTTACATTCACTCGGGGTAGTAAAGGTTTCGACAGGGGTCTTGCAGCTGGAGAAGCTATCCGTTGCGACACGTTAATCGCAAAATTAAACTAAACGCTGAAGATAATACTCAGTATGCACTTGCTGCCTAACCGGCAGTGAGTGACGCGCCCTATGGCGCTCGTCCGCTCCGGGGCACTCACACCTCGGAATCCGGGCGTCGACTATGTGAGAAACGACACGCGTTAAGCTTTGCGCGCGCGGGCGTAATATGAAGCTACCTTAAACGGCAGATTGTTCGTTTTCTGTCGTGGTAGGGAACAGGGCGGGCAAGGCCGCCTCCAAAAACGGACTGTGATAGAAGAAGGACAGGGAATGGGTCTTTGGACAGGGGTTCGACTCCCCTCTACTCCACTTTGGTATCCGTAACCGAACCCTTAGTGTTCGGTTTTGACATCGGGTACCCCACTCTGAAATCCGCGTTTACGTGGGTTTTAAGGAACAGATATATTAAGTAACAGTTTTAGCAACAGCCGTCATTATTGCGAGTAATGGCGGCTATTTCCTTTTGTCCTTGAAAATCCTATAGCAAAAAACTACAGAATCTCATGAAAAGATAATAGAAGATCTCATAACGAAGGTATGCCCAAGGAATTTCTTCATGTTCCCATCGAAAGTTTTATTCTGGAGGCACTGAAGGAAGCTGGTGGCAAAATAATATCCGTTTCCGGAGAGATATTATGTATAAGGGAGAAACATGGAGCTCTTTGGGCGGATGAAAAGAATCCGGCAAATACAATGAATGTAATAAATGTGCTGACTATGATGAACTCCAAGATGAGATTAGGGCTATCACCTCAGTACCAGTTGCATGGGAAGGTTCTAAGTGGATAGAAATTGCCCCAAAAAGAAAGTAAAAGGGGTTGATAAAAATGTTGGCACGGAGAGTTATTATGCTTCAAATAGATATGATTACATTGCAGCCCACTATTGACTTAAAGAATAAATATATTTAATATAAAACTAGAACAGTAATTTTAAGAATAAGGCTGATGGGATAAAGTGACCTTTTTTTCCCGTCAGGTTAGATACATTGGGAGGAAACAGAAGATGGCTTTTTGTAATAAATGCGGTGTGGAGAATGAGGAAGGAGCGCAATTCTGCAGAAGATGTGGGGGCGCCATGCGGCCCCTGGAGCCTGAAAAAAAGAAGTCCGGAAAAAAGAAGGGAATTCTGATTGCCGTAATCAGCATACTTGTTCTTGCGCTGGGAACCGGCGGGTTCCTTTTGCGTGATACCATTGCGGAAAGCTTTTCGTCCATGGCCCAAAAATCGGATAAGGAAACTCGTGAAGACAGGGATGAGAAAGAACCCGAGGATGATGGCGAGGACGATAAAGACGATGAGGACGAGCCTGAGGAAACAAAGGAAAAGAAACCTGAGGATGACCCGGAAGAAGAACAGATTGCGAAACGTACATTGATGCTGTATGTCATCGGAAGCAATCTGGAGTATGATTACAACGCCAACGGCAAGGGCTACAAAAAAGGCCTTGCATCCATGGACATCGAAGAAATTCTGGATGCAGATTACAGTGAGGATTTAAACATCATAATCCAGACCGGAGGCACGGTACAATGGAAAAACAAGAACATAAAGGGCGGAGTGGTGCAGCGTTTCCGGGTTGGAGAAGATGGCTTGGAGGAGATTGAAAACCTCGGGAAAATTTGTATGACCAATAAGTCCACGCTCTCTGATTTTATTCAGTTTTCCAAGGAAAATTACCCGGCAGAGGAATATGTACTTGTTTTCTGGGACCATGGTGGCGGGGTTCCCAACGGCTTTGGCGTAGATGATCTGTTCCCCGGAAAGATGCTGACTGACGTAGAACTGGGGCAGGCATTAAAGGATGGCGGAGTTCATTTTGATGCGGTTATTTTCAATGCCTGTCTGATGTGTTCCCTGGAGGTGTATATGTCCATCTGCGATTATACAGATTATGCGGTCGCTGCGGAGAGTGTAGTCACCGGTACTGTGATGTCCATGATAGGCAGCGGATTTGAATATACAAACTTTGTGAATCATCTGGGCAATCCTGACAACACAATTGTGGGGTGTTGTGAGAGTCTGTTGGATGACTATATGGGTTTCCTGCAGGAGAACAATTGGTTTGGCACAATGACAATCATGCGTATGAACAGGGTAAAGGAGGTTTACAAGGCCTATGAGAAATACATAAGTGTCTGCTATGAAAAGCTGAAAGCGGGCGGATACAATGAAGTGATTCAGGCCCGTGCAGCCTGCGGTGACTTTGATGGCTATGACTTCGTGGATCTGAATACACTTGCATACAAATATGAGAATCAATGGTCTACCGATCTTCAGAATGCCATCTCAAATGCCATTGAGGTTACGGAGAGCTACGGCTATTCCAACGGACGGGGAATTACGGCGTATTTTCCCTATGAGCTGTGCTATTTGTATGATCAGGGCAGGAGCTCGTTTGTACAATTGAATTATTCAGATTCCATTATTGGCTTTTATGATTTGCTTGCAAGCAAAAACCTCTTCTATGCGGGGCAGACAGAGTACGCAGGTGACTGGTATATCGCACAGGCCGATGATACCCAGGTTGCAGTTCAGGAGAACGATACCCAGGAGAATGAAGTGGGAGAGTATCTTCTGCTGACAAACGAAGAGGGTGGCAAAAACGTCATTGAGTTAACGGAAGAGGACTGGGATATTATCGTCGAATCCAGCATCAGAAAAATGGTAGCCTATGAATATGATGATGAGTATCTTCACTATTTGGGTAAGGATGATACTTATACCTATGATGACAGTGGTAATCTGACCATGGAGGTTCCCGATGGCTGGCTGCGGGTCAATGATTTGCTTCCCACCTCAGAGGTTGTTTATACCCTTTCTGACGATGAGTCATATTATTGCGAATTCATGGTATATGCCTATGTGGATGATGCACCGGCTATGATACTGGTTACCATGACCGACAGTATTGATAATATGTCTGTTCTGGGGTATTTTCCATGTGATGACAGCTTCGAAAATTATGATCAGGGATACTATTTTGAGGGAACCGAGAAGATAAGTCTGGTTGTCAAAGCATACGAGTATGCCTCTGACAGCATTGTTTTCAGAGAGTACACAGACAAGTTTACCTCCGATGAACTGTATGTAGCTTATGAAGCGCTGGATTTATCGGAGTTTGAGGCATCCTATGTACAGTATCGTTTTGACGATACCTATGGTAATTCTTATTATACAGAATATATAGAAGCAAAATAAAACAGACAGGTCTTATTGATATTATTATTTATACAATTGGGAATTATATATGCAGACAGCAGATTGCCGGAGGATATCAGATGTCAGAATATGAAAAGCTATCTGTGGGAGGATATCTTTTTTACACGGAAAAAGATGCGCGACTTGCGGAGGCAGAACAGAAAAAAATTGAATATCTGGAGGCAAGAATCGATTATTCCAGACCTGAGAGTATCCTGACGGTCTATGAAAAATCCATTCGTGAGAGGATTTTCAGGACACCCATAGGATTTGATTATCTGCAGAAACTGAGAAATTTCCTGCTTGAACAGCCGGAGATTGCGCCTGAGTCCGTGGCAGACATAGAATTATACTGTACCTTCGGCGGAGATATCCGGAGCAATTCCAGTCC
>JBJENR010000060.1:0-16259 GCA_051880315.1 Acetatifactor sp. | reverse complement strand
CGATCTCCATGGAGGAAATGTTTGCCCATAACCTGGAAAGAGTAAGAGAGCTGTTTCACCTGGAGGAAGGGGATAATGTGGTATTGACAGGCGGTTTGATGGATGGGAACACAGGCAATACAAACATGATCAAGGTGGAAAGGATATAAGCTGATATCCTGTGCATTTCCGGGGTTGATTTATATGCTGATTTTTATCGGAAAAACCATTGACAATGCTGTGTTCCGTATGCTATTAGTAAGATGATATATTGAAATGCCGATGTTATCGGATGATTTTTGGTATATCGGGTCTGATATTCCATGTTTGGAATAGGGACCACTATGCGGTATCGGGGATGGCACCCATAACAAAAAGACGGCATACTGCGTACTTCTGTAAGAGGGGGAGACACCCATGACAAAAAACGTAACGGTAACAGATGAAAATGGAACATATGTAGGCACCACTTACCCGAAACGGGCTAAGGGGCTGGTCAAGAATGGACGGGCGCTTTTCGTGGACGACTGTACCATTCGTTTGTCCGGGAAAACGGAACCGTCCGATGATACTTTAAATCAATCGGAGGTAAAACAAATGAATTACATATATTTCAATCCACGGGAATGGTCTTTGGAACAGACACAGTTTGACACACAGTATCAGAACGGCAACGGATTTGGTTTTTTTCAGCAGAATCCCAACAGACAGGTCAGCGCAGACCGCAGCTTTATCAATGACTTTGACGGCGGTCTGGTAGAAAGTCTGATGCTTGGCGGCTGGAATGAAGCTTATGTCAGGGTAACATCGGGAGCCCTGCCGCTTCTTCCGGATACAGAGAATTGCTTTGTATTTTGGTTAAACGGCGGCGAGAATGATAAGAACAGTGAGATCTGCCAATTGCAGATTACATTCTTCGGCAATTCTTCAGACTGTTATACCTATAAGCTGAACCGCAATTATATTAAGCCGCTTCTGCACAGACAGGGCTGGGAATTGTATTCCATCCCTTTCAGGACACCGGCTTCGGATCAGGCGTCGGTAGATACCCGGTTTTCTTTTGTCGCAGGTAATGCACCCATGGCGGTAAAGCCTGCCAGGGAGCTCTCCTTCTATCAGGAATGGGAGGATGAGCCGGACGAATTTGCAGACAGCCGCCCCCAGCGGCACAATCTGGTATTTGAGGATGGCTGGCCTGCCATTCATATGTACGGTGGGGATAAGTATTCCACTGAAGCGCTTCGCAAGAAAAAAGAGCAGGGTACATCAGGACAGCATCGCCAGGTGATACATGGGGTTGCAGAAAACATGCAGCAGATGGCCCAGGGCATTGCGGTGAATGCAAAACAGATGGCAAAGGGACTGGCACAGAGTACCCGGCAGATGGCTGAGTTTTACAAGGAAAATGCGGAGCGGCAGAAAAATCAGACGGATGAATGGGCGGAATTATCCGAACAGTTCGAGGAATGCAAAGAGGGACAGGCTGAGCTGAACAATCGACAGGAGGAGCTGTCAGCAAGACGTTACGATTTGCAGACACGTTACGGGGAACTGCGAGACCGATATCCTATCGGGGAACAGGAACAATCCCGTTTAGACGCAGGGTTTGGCGAAGCCAATGAGTGGGATTCCTGCTTTTCTGCATTATTTTCTGCATTATTGGCGCTGGATGCCCAACTCTCCTGCGCACGGGATATGATTTCCGGAAAGCAAGTACCTATTGAGGCAGCGGAGGGTCTGCTGGACGGTATAGAGGCTCAACTGGACAGCATAGAAGAGAGTTTGGACAACAGAGAAGAGCTGCTGGATGAACTGGAAGAACTGATGGACGAAATCGAGGATGAGGCGTCAGAGACTGAGGAAGACTGATTCCGTAAAAAGGATTGAAAACGCGCTCTTACAGGATGATGTATTATGGGGCAGGGTACCGGTACGGTATCCTGCCGTTTTTATAGCGGATACGACGGTGCAATTTGGGGCACACTTTTTACATGCTGAGTAGGAATGTGAATTTGAATGAACATGAACTTGAATGTATACAAGAAAAACTTGTAATTGAAGTCTTTTTATGCTATACTGAATCGCTCAATATTGAAATTCGGTAAATAGAGATATTGAAATGTAGTTGATTGAAGGAAGTTAATGTGGATAAAACTTATGTAGGGAAGACAAAACAGAGAGCGAGACAAAAGGCATGATAAAAGATAGGACGGATGGAATGTTTGAGGAAACAATGGAAGAAATGTCTGAGGATACCGAAGTGAAAATAATCGAGGACATGATAGATGAGAGAATCCTGCGTGCCGTAAAGGAAATGGGATTTGAAACTTTTTCACCGATTCAGGAGCAGGCAATACCCTGCCTCCTGAATGGGGAGGATATGATAGGACAGGCACAGACCGGAACGGGCAAGACCGCCGCTTTCGGTATCCCTGTGCTTCAGAAGGTTGATCCGGAATTGAAAAAGCTACAGGCTGTGATTTTGTGTCCTACCAGAGAACTGGCGATTCAGGCGGCGGAGGAACTTCGTAAGATTGCAAAGTACATGCATGGAATCAAGGTGCTTCCGGTATATGGAGGTCAGGAAATCGGAAAGCAGATTAACGGACTGAAGGGAACACAGATTATTGTGGGTACCCCGGGACGTGTGATGGATCATATGCGTCGCCATACCATTAAGCTGGACAACATCAGTATGGTTGTACTGGATGAGGCGGATGAGATGCTGAACATGGGATTTCGGGAGGATATGGAGCTGATTCTCGGACAGATTGAGAGGGAACATCAGACCGCACTTTTCTCCGCCACCATGCCCAAGCCCATTCTTGAGATTACTGACCGGTTCCAGAAGGAAGATGCCAGATTTGTGAAGGTGGCAGCGGAAGAATTGACCATTCCCCTGGTAACCCAGTATTATTATCGTGTGAAAAACCAGGATAAGGATGCCGCCTGCATCAGGCTGCTTGAGTATTATCAGCCAGCGCTGGCGCTGATTTTTTGTAATACTAAAATGAAGGTGGACGAACTGGCCGAGGTACTGAAGAAATCAGGCTTCCGCGCAGAGGGACTTCACGGCGATATGTCCCAGCATCAGAGAGATGTGGCAATGAGACGTTTCCGTAACGGAAGCTCCAATATTCTGATTGCGACGGATGTGGCAGCCAGGGGAATTGATGTAGAGAATGTGGCTGCAGTCATCAATTATGATTTGCCCCAGGATATTGAATACTATGTTCATCGCATCGGAAGAACGGGGCGTGCGGGAAAAACGGGGCGCTCCTTTACCTTCGTGCCCGCCAGAGAAGTATACAGAATTCGCCAGATTGAAAAGCTTTGTAATACCACCATTGAAGAGAAGTCTTTGCCCGGTGCTTCCAAGGTATTAAGATCCAAGGCGCACAAATACCTGTGTCAGGCCTGGGAACTACATGAGCATGAGGATATGGAGCTGATGAAAAAGTTGCTTTCCAAAAAGATGGAAGAGGAAGGCTGCGATGCCTTGGAACTTGCTGCGACCATGTTGAAGCTTCAGGTAGGTGATAAGGGCGAGGAGATTGAAGAAGATAAGCCCATAGTAAGAGAACGTCGTTTTGGCGGTTACGGAAGAGGACGAGGCAGAGAGGAAGAAGCCGGAAGAAGTCGTGGCAGTGGTCATGGCAGAGATGAGGCATTCGGCAGAGGTCGTCGCGGAAGAGAGGAAGAGGACGGAAGAGGCCGTCGCCACGGTGAGGAGTCTGACAGAAGCCGTGGAAGATATCGCGGAAAAGACGAGAAGACCGGACGTGGACGTAATCGCGGTGAGGAATTCGACAGAAACCGCAGAAGTAATCGGGGAAGAGACGAAGAGAATGTAAGAAACCGTCGGCGCGGAGAATTCGAAAGAGGTGCTGACAAGGGCAGAGACAGGGAGAAGTCAAACGACAAAAAGAGATACGGCAATCTGGCCTTTGCAAGACCGAAGAAGAGAAAAGAAAACCAGGATTGATTTAAAGTCCGCAGTATCGGACAGGGAGATTAGATATGAGAGTCGGAACCGGATATGATGTGCATAGACTGACTGAGGGAAGAGATCTGATTATCGGTGGTGTAAAAATACCTTATGAAAAGGGACTTCTGGGACATTCCGATGCAGATGTGCTTTTGCACGCAATCATGGATGCGCTGCTGGGAGCAGCGGCACTGGGAGATATCGGAAAGCATTTTCCGGACAGTGATCCGGCGTATAAGGGCATTTCCTCGCTGCTGCTGTTGAAAAAGGTGGGAGAACTGCTGGGGGAGAAAGGCTTTCTGGCAGAAAACATTGATGCTACCATTATTGCCCAGGCACCGAAGATGAGACCATACATCGAAGATATGCGCAAGAATATTGCAGAAACTCTGGAGATGGACCTTGGTTGTGTCAATGTAAAGGCTACGACAGAGGAAGGACTTGGATTTACCGGTTCCGGAGAAGGGATAGCTGCTCAGGCAGTATGTCTGCTGACCAGTCCCTATGATCTCACTGCAAGACAGGTGTCCGGAGGCTGCGAGGGTTGTGGCGGGTGCCAACGATAATGCGTCTGTTGAGACCATTCGATAAACTGCAGAGGAAACAGAGAGTATAAGCAGATGTTTGTAAGAAGAAAATGCAAACAGATGTAGGAATGAAGGCAGATGCAAGAATGGATATTGACAAAAAGACAGAAGTTGCATATGCTGTTATTAGCAATAGTGATAAATGCTAAGAACGGAAAGAGTAGTTTTCCGAAAGGGATGGCAGAGAGAATGCGTCGTCGGCTGTAAGCGCATTTCATCCAAAGGAAAAGGAAGTGCATCCGGGAGCAGGTCTGGTGAAAGCCATTTGGCAGGTAGGCAGACCCGTGGGCGTGCGTTAAACGCATTGAGGGAAGGGCAGATGTCCTTAATTAGAGTGGAACCGCGGAATAATTCGTCTCTAGGGATGAGTATTCCGCGATTTTTTGTTAGCGAGGAAGGAAACCAAGCGACGGCGAAGCCGGCATTTGGTTTCACCCGAGCGTACACGAAACAAACGCAGGAGTCGCAAAGCGACGATTCTGCGAAGCAGAAAGCGTTTGTGAGTGACTATTGAGGAGCAAACCAGGCTACGCCTCGAGAAACGTCATGTTGAGGTATCGTGACGTTTGGTTTGCGGGAAGCAAACCAGGCTACGCCTCGAGAAACGTCACGTTGAGGCATCGTGACGTTTGGTTTGCGGCATCGTGACGTTTGGTTTGCGGGTAAGCAAAGAAAGAGTGTAATCATGGGAATTTTAAAGAATATCAAAGAAGAAATCAGAATTATCAGAGAGCGTGACCCGGCTATACATTCCTCCATGGAGGTATTTCTTTACCCCAGCTTTAAGGTGATGCTACATTACAGACTGGCCCACAAGCTATATATGAAAGGTCATTATTTCTGGGCCAGATGGGTATCCCAGAGGGCGGTGAGAAAGACCGGCATAGAAATTCATCCCGGTGCAACCATTGGGAAGGGCTTGTTCATTGACCATGGTAACGGTGTTATCATCGGTGAGACTACGATTATCGGGGACAATGTAACCCTGTATCAGGGGGTAACCCTTGGGGGAACCGGCAAGGAACACGGAAAGCGTCATCCTACCATCGGCAATAATGTAATGATCAGTGCCGGAGCGAAAGTACTCGGTTCCTTTACCATCGGGGATAATTCCAAAATAGGTGCGGGCAGCGTGGTCTTGAGTGAAGTACCTCCCAATTCTACGGTGGTGGGTGTGCCGGGACGTGTGGTGAAGCGGGGTAACACGGCTCTGCCACAGGAGACTATGAATCAGACAGATTTGCCGGACCCCGTGAGGGAGGATATAGCCAACCTGCAGCGGGCTAATTCGGAGCTGACCAACAGGCTGCTGGCAATGGAAGAGGAGCTGCGGGCACTGCGAAAAAAATAAGCCTGTACAAATAGATGAGTAAGCACCGAGATTTTGAGTGAGACACATAGAGAAGCAAAAAGCGGAGGAAAAGAGATGGAAAACAAACTGCATTTTTACAATACATTGACAAAAAGGGTTGAGCAGTTCGTACCAAACGAGGACGGAAAGGTAGCCATGTATACCTGCGGTCCCACAGTATATCATTTTGCCCATATCGGTAATTTGAGAAGCTATATCATGGAGGATTTGCTGGAGAAAACACTGCGTTACCTTGGATATGATGTGAAGCGTGTCATGAACATTACCGACGTGGGCCACTTATCCAGCGATGCCGATACCGGTGAGGATAAGATGCTCAAGGGTGCAAAGAGAGAGCACAAGACCGTAATGGAAATTGCTAAGTTTTATACAGATGCCTTTTTCAGTGATTGCAAGAAATTAAATATCAAGAGACCTGATGTGGTTGAGCCTGCAACCAACTGTATCCCTGAATTTATCCATATGATTGAGGTGCTGCTGGAGAAGGACTTTGCCTATGAAGCCGGAGGTAATATTTATTTTGACACCTCAAAGCTGAAGGACTATTATGTGTTCTCCAATCAGAACGAGAAGGAATTACTGGTAGGCGTCAGGGATGATGTGGAGGAGGACGATAACAAGAGAAATAAGAGTGATTTTGTACTCTGGTTTACCAAGTCCAAATTTGATGACCAGGAGCTGAAGTGGGATAGCCCCTGGGGCGTTGGATACCCCGGCTGGCACATTGAGTGCTCCTGCATCAGTATGAAGCATCTGGGAGAATACATGGACATCCACTGCGGCGGTGTGGATAATATTTTCCCCCATCACACCAATGAGGTTGCACAGAGCGAGTCTTATCTTGGACACAAGTGGTGTAATTACTGGTTCCATGTGCATCACCTGAATGATAAATCCGGGAAAATGAGTAAATCCAAGGGAGATTTTCTGACAGTATCCCTGTTGGAATCAAAGGGCTACAATCCCCTGGTTTACAGGCTTTTCTGCCTCCAGTCCCATTATCGCAAGCCCTTGGAATTCTCTTACGAGGTTCTGGACAATATGAGTGCGGCCTATGACAAGCTGGTCAAGAGGATTGCCGGACTGAAGAAGGACGGAGAGGTGAATCAGGCAGAATTTCAGGCATACAGAGAAAAATTCGAAGCAGCGCTCTGTGATGATTTCAATTCTTCCATGGCCATCACAGTGCTCTATGATATGTTGAAAGCAGAGATTTCCGATGCTACCAAGTATGCGCTGGCGGCAAGCTTTGATGAGGTGCTGTCCCTGGATCTGACTGTTGAAAAGGCACAAAATGCAGAGGACAATGGTGTGGATGCAGAACTGGAAGCTTATGTGCTCGGAAAGATTGAGGAAAGAAAGGCTGCCAAGAAGGAAAAGAATTTTGCAAAGGCAGATGCCATTCGAGCAGAGCTTCTGGAGAAGGGCATTGTTCTTGAAGATACAAGAGAAGGGGTAAAATGGAAGAAAGCATAAACAATTTCGAAGAGAGAATCAGAGCCTTTTTTCCGGGAAAGCCACAGGATATCCGGACCTATTCGCCCCTGACCCTTGCCTATATCGGAGATGCAATCTATGATCTGGTTATCCGTACGGTGGTGGTGGAACGTGCCAACAGACCCAATGGTGATCTGCATCACATTACCGTAAAGTATGTCAATGCCGGCGCTCAGGCGAGAATGATTGAGGCCTTGCAGGGCAGGCTGACGGAGGAGGAGCAGTCCGTGTATCGCCGGGGGAAGAATTCCAAGCCCCATACTATGGCAAAAAATGCAGCCCCGGCAGATTACAAAAAGGCCACTGGTTTTGAGGCAGTGATGGGGTATCTGTATCTTAAGGGGGAGACGGAGCGGATGCTGGAGCTGATACGGGACGGCATTGCGGCAGCAGGAATGAAAATCTGAGAGGAAGAAATAGAAAATGGCATATCAGGAATTTACCATAGAAGGACGAAATGCAGTCATTGAGGCGTTTCGCTCCGGAAAGACCATAGATAAGCTGTATGTGCTGGACGGCTGTCAGGATGGTCCGGTTATGACAATCAAGCGCGAGGCTAAGAAGCATGACACTCTGATGAAATTCGTTACCAAAGAGCGTCTGGATCAGATGTCCGAAACGGGTAAGCATCAGGGCGTCATTGCCATGGCGGCTGCTTATGAATATGCAGAGGTGGATGACATATTAAGGGCAGCAAAAGAGAAAGGGGAATCTCCCTTTATTTTTCTGTTGGATAACATTGAAGATCCTCATAATCTGGGAGCGATTATTCGTACGGCGAATCTGGCGGGAGCCCACGGCGTCATCATTCCCAAGAACCGCGCGGTGGGATTGACAGCCACTGTGGCAAGAACCTCGGCAGGGGCGCTGAATTATACTCCCGTTGCCAAGGTTACCAATCTGGCAAAAACCATTGAAGACCTGAAGAAGGAAGGTTTGTGGTTTGTCTGCGCCGATATGGGGGGCACCAGGATGTACGACCTGGACCTGAAAGGACCTATCGGTCTGGTCATCGGAAATGAGGGCGAGGGTGTGGGCAGACTGGTAAAGGAAAAGTGCGATATGGTCGCCTCCATTCCCATGAAGGGGGATATTGATTCCCTCAACGCATCGGTGGCAGCAGGTGTTCTGGCTTACGAAATTGTGCGTCAGCGTATGCGGTAGTTACCGCGGATTCGGCGTATTTATCTGCGTCGGTGCAAGTAGTACTTGTATGTCAATGGATATGGCAGTGATTGTGTTTCAATGCATGTAGGAGACAGGGGAATCAGGTATGGCAGAAAAATATGCGGATTACAGGCACTGCTCCGACGGAGAGCTGATTGACAGACTTCGTCGGGGAGAAGAGGCCATTATGGACTATATCTGTGAAAAATATAAGAATCTTGTGCGAAGCAAGGCAAAGTCCATGTTCATCCTTGGAGCGGATAATGAGGATCTGATTCAGGAGGGGATGATAGGGCTTTTCAAGGCTGTCCGGGATTTTGATGCCGGGCGGGATGCCAGCTTTCACACCTTTGCAGAGCTTTGCATCAGCAGACAGATGTATACGGCGGTGCAGGCCTCCAAACGGCAGAAGCACCAACCCTTAAACACCTATGTCTCTCTGGACAGTAACAACGGCAACAATGATGACGGGAGAGAGAACCTGCTGCTCAGTGAGCTGCTGACAGACAAAACAGAGCAGAGCCCCGAGGAACTTTTTCTGGATAAGGAGAGGGTGGCTTATCTGGAAAAAACCATCGAGGAAGAACTCAGCGATTTTGAACATCAGGTGCTGGATTTGTATATGACCGGGATGAGCTATACCGAGATAGCCAAGGTGCTGGGACGGGATGAAAAGGCCACGGACAATGCGCTTCAGAGACTAAAATCCAAGATAAAGAAGATGCTTTAATTTTTATTTAATAATTTAGGCATCTTTTTTTTATTGACGCGAAGCCGGTACAGTCATATAATCAACTGAGTAAAACCGACTGACTGGTCGGACGGTAAGGAAAAGGAGCAGCCATGATATCAAAATTCAGTGTTAAGAAACCCTATACAGTATTGGTTGGTGTAGTGCTTGCCATCATCCTCGGAGTGGTATCCTTCACCAAGATGACGGCAGACTTGCTACCGAATATCAATCTGCCTTATGTGATTGTGATGACTACATATCCCGGCGCAAGTCCGGAGACAGTGGAGACTGTGGTGACTCAGCCGGTGGAAGCAGCCATGGCTACCGTCAGCAATATTGAGAACATCACATCTGTTTCCAATGAAAACTATTCCATGGTGGTTCTGGAATTTTCACAGACAGCGGATATGAATGCGGTATCGCTGGAGATTCGTGAGAACCTGGATCAGATTAAGACTTTTTGGGATGATTCCGTGGGAAATCCCATTATCATGAAGCTGAATCCCGACATGATGCCCATCATGATAACGGCAGTGGGCAGAGAGGGAATGGACACTGCACAGATTAGTGCATTTGCAGAAGATACCATTATGCCTGAACTGGAGAGCATTGAAGGTGTTGCAAGCGTCAATGCGGCAGGTCTGTTGGAGGAGAGCGTCAATGTCATTATCCGCAAGGAAAAGATTGATGAGATTAATGAAAAGATTTACTCACTCATCGATGACGGCTTTCAGGAAGCAGAGCAGCCCATTATCGATGGAAAAAAGGAGCTGGAAGCAGGTCTGGCAGAGCTTGCTGAGAATAAGAAGCAGCTTGAGGACTCCTTGAGCATGATGACCAGTGGAATGCCTCAATATGCGCAACTACAGGCCAGCCTGAAGGAACTGGAAGCAACAGAACAGCAGATGCTGGAGTCTCTTGCGCAGCTGGAGGAAGGCGAGAGACAGATAGCAGAGGCAAAGGCTGAGGCTTATGACCAGGCAGATATGGCAAGGGTCCTCACTGTAGATACTGTGAAAGGACTTCTCACCGCACAGAACTTTTCCATGCCTGCAGGCTATGTGACGGAGGATGGTGTGGACTATCTGGTACGTCTGGGAGATAAGCCTTCCACAGTGGATGAGATGAAGGCAATGCCCCTCATGGATCTGCATATGGAGGGAGTTCCCGTCATCACCCTAGAGGATGTGGCAGACGTATTTTATACGGATAATTCAGCGGATATCTATGCAAATGTAAACGGTAGTGCAGGAGTTATGCTGATTATCCAGAAACAGACAGGATATTCTACCGGAGAGGTATCCGACAGACTGGAGGCCCGTTTTGAGAAACTGATGGAGCAGTATCAGGGGCTGAATCTGATTACACTGATGGACCAGGGAATCTATATTGATTTGGTTATGGATTCCATATTTAACAGTATTATCTTTGGCTTTGTCCTGGCAGTACTGATTCTGATTCTGTTCCTGAAGGATTTAAGACCTACTTTGGTGGTGGCTGTATCCGTGCCAATCAGTCTGGTGACGGCTGTGGTATGTATGTATTTCAGCGGTGTTACCCTGAACATTATCTCTCTGTCGGGTCTGGCGCTGGGTATCGGAATGTTGGTGGATAACTCCATCGTCGTTATCGAGAATATCTATCGTCTCCGGGGACTGGGGTATGGCGTAAAGGAAGCCGCCATGGAAGGTGCAAAGGAAGTGGCAGGCGCCATTACTGCATCCACCCTGACTACCGTGTGCGTATTCCTGCCTATCGTGTTTACTGAGGGAATTACAAGACAGTTGTTTGTGGATATGGGCCTGACCATTGGCTATTCCCTTCTGGCAAGCCTGATCATTGCGATGACCGTAGTTCCTGCCATGGCATCCAAGGTACTGGTCAAATCCGGTGCGAAGAAAGAAGGAAAGCTGTTTGGACTTCTTGTAAAGGGCTATGATAAGGTACTGAAGTTCGCCTTAAAGGTGAAGCCGCTGGTATTGATTGCGGCTGTAGCGTTGCTGGTACTGAGCGGTGTTCTGGCGATTTCCAATGGTACGGCGTTTATGTCGGACATGGATTCCACCCAGCTGACAGTCAATGTACAGCTGCCGGACGATGCCACCCTGGCGGAGACGGGAGAAGTATCGGATAAGGTGGTGGAAGCCATCCTGTCTATCGAGGATGTGCAGAATGTAGGTGCTATGGCCAGCTCATCCTCAATGGCTATGTTGGGCGGTTCGGGCGATAGTACCAACAAGGTCACAATCTATGTGGTGACCAGAGAAGACAAAACAATGAGCAACGAGGAAATTGCAGAGCTCATTGAGCAGAAAACTGCAGGTCTGGAGGCAGAGATTACGGTAGATACCTCCAGTATGGATATGACAGCACTGGGAGGAAGCGGTATCTCCATTCAGGTGCGGGGACGTGATCTGGATGAACTGGGACGGATTGCAAAAGAGGTAGCTGCCATTGTGGGAAGTGTAGAAGGAACTACTGAGGTCAGTGACGGATTGCAGAAGGCCGAGGAGGAACTCAGAATTACTGTCAATCGTGACAAGGCTGTAAATTATGGTCTGACTGTGGCACAGGTATTCTCAGAGGTATACGATAAGCTGGCTGCGGCGTCCACCGCAACCACCCTGGTAGGAGCTGATAAGGACTACGGAGTCTATGTGATAAACGGCAGTGACATGGAACTGACCAGAGAGCTGCTGAAGGAGCTGGAAGTGACGGGCAAGGATGAAAACGGCAAAGAAATCAAAGTCGCGTTGAAGGATATTGCTGATTTTGAAGCCGCAGAATCCCTGACTTCCATCAGTAGAACCGAGCAGACCAGATATGTCACCGTTTCCGCTGCCATCGCAGATGGTTATAATATAGGTCTGGTTTCTGCAGATGTGGAAGATGCACTGAAGGATTATCAGGTTCCGGAGGGGTACAGACTTGTGTTCTCCGGCGAGAACGAAATGATAGTGGATGCCATGAAACAGATGCTGTTGATGCTGCTTTTGGCTGTGGCCTTCATGTACCTGATTATGGTGGCCCAATTCCAGTCTCTGAAATCGCCCTTTATTATAATGTTTACCATACCTCTTGCTTTCACAGGAGGCCTATTCGGACTCTTTATTTCCGGCAGTGAGGTTAGTGTTATCGCTTTGATTGGCTTCGTGATGTTGTCAGGTGTCATTGTGAATAACGGCATTGTTCTGATTGATTATATGAACCAGCTGAGAGAACGGGGTATGTCCAAGCGGGAGGCCATCATTGAGGCGGGACGCACCAGACTTCGTCCGGTGCTGATGACGGCATTGACTACCATACTGGCACTTTCCACCATGGTATTCAGCAATGAGATGGGAGCTGAAATGGCGAAACCTATGGCAGTTGTAACCATTGGAGGTCTGGTATACGGTACCCTGCTGACGCTGATAGTCATTCCCTGCATTTATGATATTTTTAATAAGGACAAGGCTGTAATAGCTGCCACGGAGAACGGAAACTGCGTTGAATTGCAAGAGAGTACGGATTCAGGGCAGTCGGAGGAATAATGAATGGGAAAAATTACCGGACTGGAAAGGATGGATGAGGTTCCGCCTAAGGTTATGAAAATGTACAAGGCTGTGCTGGAGCTGATCGAGGAGGGCGCGGACACCGCAGGGTTTCGCGTCTCCACGGTCACTGACCGTGCCGGCATCGGCAAGGGCACTGCCTATGAATATTTTGATACCAAAGAGGAAATTGTAGCTTGTGCGGTAGTGAATTATCTGCAGCAGCTCTTTGGCAGTCTGCGACAGACATTGTCAGCGCTGGGGAGCTTTGAGGAGCAGATTAAATATCTGCTGGATGAAATGGATAAGAAGGACGGCAGAAAATTCTGTTTTCTGCGACTGGTACACATATTGACGGATAATTCCGAGTTCAGCCGGATGGTGCAACAAAAGATAGAATCGGAAGAATTCGAGCCTTATATGCCGATCACTGTCTTCGGTGACCTGATTCAGCGGGCCGTGGACAGAGGAGAACTGCGCGGGGACTTACCGGTGGAATACATGGTTTACTGTGTTTTTTCCCATCTTTTGGCTTACATTATGGCCTTCACCACGGAAGAACACTTCAAACTGAATCTGAGTGCCAAAAACATGCGTCCTTTCGTCTGGCAGGGAATTTTGGGTGAATTGTGTGAAAAGAATAGATAATTGTTGTTGACAAACCTGATAGCGTTTGCTATAATAAAACACGGTGATTGCGAGAGGGCAATAAAACCTTTCAAAAATCATTGATGCTGCTGTGGCTCAGTCGGTAGAGCGTCGCATTGGTAGTGCGGAGGTCACGGGTCCGATTCCCGTCAGCAGCTCTTTTTTTATGCCTTGGAAAATGGCTCATTTCCTTTAAAATACTGAGGATTTGAGCCATTTTTCGTTGTTTTTATGAAAGTGCATTTTTCATTCAAAAAGCACTATTTTTAAAAATTTACCCACGAATTTACCCACGAAAATGTTAATTAAAAAGCTCCTGTGAGATTTTCAATTGTCATAGTATCATCCTACTGTAAATAGTATGATTTTGGGCATAAAAATGCCCGGGAAAGCAGAAGTTGCACCGGTGCAACTTGATTTTTTGACCCGGGGATGATACAATAATGCCGTTGTGAGCTGCATCATCTCCTAGGGGTGCTGTAGTAAAGCGTCTGAGCTGCTGGGCGGCTTCAGGTGTCCGCCTCGGTGTTGGTAGCAACGGGGCGGTTTTTTTACATATAACGGAGCATCTGGACGAGTGATTCACCGGACAGCTTATCAGTCTCATCTCTGTCTAATGCACGCATTCCGAAATTTACAAAACCATTGCTCTGATAAAAATCAATCAACTTTTCTTTTTGTTCACATTCAAGGTACACAATCTTACAGCCAACTATGTACTGCATCTCTCTGACTTTATCTAAGGCAAGTTTCAATAGTTCATCTCCGGTAATCAGTTTATTGTAATCATTTGAAAAATCCTTGCCAAGCTGTCCGATCAGAGGAGCCGAGATGATATAACGCTGAACTGTCTTATCAAACTGACCGAATTTAGACAGACGACGTTTCCAGCTTTTATTAGGTAAACTGTCTTTTTCGATACAAAATACTTTATTAGCAAGGGTAAAGTATCCGCAAAGGACATATTTTTCTTTATAAGATGCCATGATAAGGTAAGTGCTTGAAATGCTTTGTTTTGCAAATTCTATAGCTGTGTGTCGTAAAAAATACTCAACATCAGGATTTAACGGACAAGAAAAAGAGGAGAGAACACTTTTTGCAGCGCTCTCTCCCAAGGAGTCGTCATTTAATATATCTCTTAGGTTAATTCCGATATAACCATTCATTTTCCAAGAATGCTTCTCAGCTTGTCTCCCTTTACGTCTTCGTAGGTTCTGCTGAGCTGAACATTCTTTGCGTGTTTACCGACGGCGTTTTCCAGTGCGATAACTAATGACCTGCCAAGTTTCTTATCTTTAATGTCTACATTCTTAAGAATACTCTTTGTTGCCATATATATCACCCTTTCTTTTATCGACTCCAGTTTATTGTATGTAAGTGGGAAACAACAATAGACTGGAAATACTTGTAAATATAGCAAAAAAGCACTACCTAATGACGTAATAGATGAAAAGCGCGGTTTTGTAAAGTATGAAGTTTTAGAAGTGCAATAAATAATTAATCTACTTTGCATTAACCTTCTGCATCAATGCTTCCTGTAATACCTGAGAGAAGTTGATTCCAAGAGAGGTGGCTTCCTCATTTAACCATTCAGGAATAGTAAGTGTTTTCTTGACTGCTTTGGAATTAGTGCGTTTTCTATATGCGAGCATGTCAAATTCTACAACTACACAGAATTCGTCTGCAGCGGTAATGAGTTGGTAAGGCTCAGATGGAGAGGGTATTTCCAGTTTTTCTTCCTCGCGACTGGTTATGGCAAGTCCTAAAGCATCAACAGCCATTTCATATGCCTGCTGTATGTCGTCACCCTGTGACATACATTCGGGAAAATCGGGGAACGTAATCCAGAAGCCACCTTCTTCTGCTTTGTGAAAAATAGCGGGATAAAATAATTTTTTCATGTGGTTTACCTCCGATTAGGGCGGCTGGGTTATTTCAACCCAGCCTGTTTTAATATTGCTTGCTCCAATCCCTTTTTGAGATCCTTGGAGTGATAAGGAACGATTACGGTTATTCCTGTATCAGGGGTTTTCATTTTTACATGAGAACCATTTTGACTGATAATTATAAAACCGTTTTTCTTTAGGAATTTAATCATTTCCTGAGAAGTCATTGGCATCTTTAGTATCTCCTTTCCTTATCTATGAATATTATAACACGTATTAATACGTGTGTCAATAAAACACGTATAAAAACGTATGATATAAGCATTGTTTGAAATCTACCTCAATTCCAGCACAGTAAGAGGCTGGAAACAGATAACATAATTGTCAATAACAGCATATTCCCCATACTTACCGGAGTAGTAGTCCAGAGCCTCCTGCAGGAAGTCTTCAGTTACATCAAGCAGTTCAGCCATCTCATAGCGGTTCCGGCAGCAAGATTGATAGCAGCGGACGATTCCAAGCAAACCAACCATCCGGTCGTAAGCCCAGACACGGGCGAGAAGCTCCTGCTTCTGGTTTTCTGCTGAGGAAAAAATGATATCACCGCTGGTAGTGTGATAATGGCCAAGTTTTTCCTCAAGGATACGCGCACGCTTTCTGGATGAGCGTACATTCAGGTTGATACCGATTACACTTCCGTTTATCAGTCCATCAGATTTCGATTTAAAATTAGCATGCTCAATCACATAAATATCATTTTTATTTGCTTCTTCCAGTAAGGATTCATAATTCATTAACATCACCCAAAATAAAAATAATAAACTAAGAGTCCATTATTCAGGTCTTTTTAAAGATGACAGGTCTTCATA
>JBJENR010000059.1:0-163485 GCA_051880315.1 Acetatifactor sp. | reverse complement strand
CCAGGTGGTGTGGAAGGACGGATAATCAACTAATGATTATCCTCCTATCCGATTGTTTGGAGCCAAACAGGCTTCGCCTCGAGAAACGTTACGTTAGGGTATCGTGACGTTTGTTTGGCGGGCTTCACCTCGAGAAATGTCACGTTAAGGCATCGTGACGTTTGTTTGGCGGTTTTGCGATATTATAGAAGATGGAGAGGAAAAAAATGAGAAACTTAACGGAAATCAGATGGCACGGCCGTGGCGGGCAGGGTGCCAAGACAGCAGCACTGTTGCTGGCAGATGTGGCTTTTCAGGCGGGGATGCACGTACAGGGCTTTCCTGAATATGGTCCGGAGCGTATGGGGGCGCCTATTACCGCATATGACCGTATCAGCGAAAAGCCAATCAGGGTACATTCCAATATCTATGAACCTGATTTTGTGGCGGTGGTTGATGATACCCTGCTGCATAGTGTGGATGTAACTGCAGGATTGAAGGAAAACGGCGGTATTCTGATTAACACCCAGAAGCCCGCGGAGGAGATTGTTCCTTTGTTGAAAGGCTACAAAGGGAGAATTTATCTTCTGGATGCCCATAAGGTGTGTATGGCAACCCTGGGAAAATATTTTCCCAACACTCCAATGCTTGCGGCAATGGTAAAGATTTCCAATGTTATGGATACAGAGGCCTTTCTGAAGGACATGGAAGGCTCCCTGCAGCATAAATTTGCAAGAAAGCCCGAGGTTCTGGAGGGCAATATGAAAGCGCTTAAGCTTGCGCTGGAGGAGGTAGCGGAATGTCGTTAAATGCATCTGAAATCAATGAGAAGACAGCCTGGGAGGACTTGACGGAAGGCCTGAAGATATTTGAACCCGGCACATCGAAGGGTTTTTGCACCGGTGAATGGAGAACCCAGACTCCGGTAATGAACTGGGAGAAGTGTAAGCAGTGTCTGCTCTGCGTGCCTTATTGTCCGGACAGCTGTATTTTGGTAAAAAACGGACAGCGTCAGGATTTTGATTATGATCATTGTAAAGGCTGCGGCATCTGCGCCAAGGCGTGCCCCTTCAATGCAATCGAGATGAAGGAAGGAAAAGAAGGAGGGAATCAGTAAGATGGCCATCAGAACACGTATGTCAGGTAATGAAGCGGTTGCTCATGCCATAAAGCAGATTAATCCGGATGTGATGCCGGCATTCCCCATCACACCTTCCACCGAAATTCCACAGTTTGTGGCATCCATGATTGCCAATGGGGAGATTGATACAGAGTTTATCCCTGTGGAGAGTGAGCATAGTGCCATGAGTGCAACCATGGGAGCCTCCGCTGCCGGAGTGAGAGCTATCACAGCGACCTCCTCCTGCGGTCTGGCGCTGATGTGGGAGGTACTCTATGTGGCGGCCTCCAGCAGACTGCCCATTGTTATGGCACTGGTAAACAGAGGCCTGACAGGTCCCCTGAACATCAATGCGGAGCATTCCGACAGCATGGGAGCAAGAGACTCCGGCTGGATTCAGATTTATGCGGAGAATAATCAGGAGGTCTATGATAATTTCCTTCAGGCGCACAGAATTGCGGAACACAAGGATGTGCATCTACCCGTGATGATTTGCCAGGATGGATTTATTACCAGCCATGCTGTGCAGAATATCACTTTGTGGGAGGATGAGCCGATTAAGAAGTTTGTGGGCGAATATCAGCCGGAGCACTACCTGCTGAATGAAAAGGAGCCTATGGCAGTAGGCCCTTATGCAGTTTCGAACTATTGCATGGAGGCCAAGAAGGCCCAGGCGCAGGCTATGATGAATGCAAAGCAGGTAATTCTGGATGTGGCTGCAGAGTTTGAAAAAGTCACCGGTCAGCATTATGGCCTGTTTGAAGGATATCAGCTGGAGGACGCAGAGTATGCGGTGGTTGCCATCGGTTCTGTCTGCGGTACCATTAAGGACTCCATTGATGCCCTGAGAGAAAAGGGCGTCAAAGCAGGGCTTTTAAAGGTGAGAGTGTTCAGACCCTTCCCCGGCAAAGAGATGGCAGAGGCATTAAAGCATTGCAAGGCAATTGCCATTATGGACCGTGCTGAGAGCTACAGCGGCAACGGCGGCCCTCTGGGAGCTGAGCTGACAGCAGCACTTTATCAGGCTAAGGTTACAGCAGAGACCGTAAATATTATGTATGGTCTTTCCGGACGTGACGTGAGAGTGGAGGATATGGAAGAGGTTTACGGCTGGCTGGAGAAGATGGCAGCAGGAGAGCTTCACTTTGAGGAGTATCCTTATCTCGGACTGAGAACACGGTAAAGCAGGAAGGAAAGGAATAGAGTATGGAACAGTTTAATTTCAGAGAAATACAGGAGAGACCGGAGCGCCTTGCCCCGGGACACAGAATGTGCGCCGGCTGCGGCGGTACCATAGCAGTAAGAAATGTTCTGAAGGCTTTACATCCCGGCGATAAAGCCGTGGTGGGAAATGCGACGGGCTGCCTTGAGGTTTCTACTTATATGTATCCTTATACAGCTTATGAGGACAGCTACATACACAGTGCCTTTGAAAATGCCGGTGCAACCCTTTCCGGAGTGGAGACAGCATATCATTTGTTGAAAAAGAAGGGAAAGCTTTCTTCGGAATACAAGTTCATTACCTTTGGCGGTGACGGCGGAACCTACGACATCGGACTCCAGTCCCTGTCAGGCGCCATGGAGAGAGGCCACGATATGGTGTATGTGTGCTACGACAACGGTGCTTACATGAACACCGGTGTGCAGCGCTCCTCCGCAACGCCTATGTATGCGGATACCACCACGACTCCCAGCGGAAGACAATCCGACGGTAAGCCCCAGATGCGAAAGGACCTGACGGCAGTTATGGCAGCCCACAATATTCCCTATGTGGGACAGACTACTTTTGTGGGCAATATGAAGGACTTATATGTGAAGTCCGAGAGGGCGATTTATACGAAGGGACCGGCCTTTTTGAACATTATGGCTCCCTGCCCCAGAGGCTGGAAGTATGAAACACAGGATATAATGGAGATTTGTAAGCTGGCGGTGGAAACCTGCTACTGGCCGCTGTTTGAGATAGTGGACGGCAAGTGGATTCTGAACTACAAGCCCAAGAAGAAACTGCCTTTGGAGGATTTCCTGGTAAAACAGGGGCGCTTCAAGCATCTCTTTACTCCGGGCAACGAGCATCTTCTGGAGAGCTTCCAGAAGGAGACCGACAGAAGATGGGAAGAGCTGCTGCAGAAATGCGAAGCTTAAGCAGGATAAGCAGGGGGAGTATGGGGCTTCGGAGGATTTGTAATGAAGAATTATAGACTGCTGATTGCCTATGACGGCAGCCGTTACTACGGCTGGCAGAGACAGCCTGATCAGAACACTATACAGGGGAAGCTGGAGAGTGTGCTTTCTGTCATGTGTGGGAGGGAGATTGAGGTAATCGGTGCAGGCAGGACTGACAGTGGCGTCCATGCAAAGGGAATGACAGCAAATGTCAATCTGGAGACGGAAGACACTCCTGAGGAGATTCGGAGGTATCTGAACCATTATTTGCCGGAGGACATTGCGGTTCTTGAGGTCAGGGAGGCGTCTCCCAGATTTCATGCCAGATATAACGCCATCGGAAAAACCTATCAGTATACCTGTTTTGACGGAGAGGTGAAGTCTGTGTTTGACAGGAAATACTACACAAGACTGGAGGAAAAGCCTGACATCGAACTGATGAGAGAGGCGGCGAAGGTTCTTGTGGGCCAGCATGATTTTCACAATTTCTGTGTGAATCCCAGGATGAAAAAGTCCACAGTACGGCTTGTGGACCGTATTGATATTGAAAGGGAAGGCGATTATATTCGATTCCTTGTGCATGGCACAGGTTTTTTGCAGAATATGGTGAGGATTATGGTGGGGACACTGTTGGAGGTGGGCTGCGGACGTATGACCGGAGAGCAGGTGCAGGAGGCACTGGAGAGTACAGAGAGGCAGAAGGCGGGGCCAACTGCTCCGGCCCAGGGTCTTTGCCTTTTGAGTGTGGACTACGATTGAGGCAGGGAAGGATGGAAATTTGATTCAATGACCTGCGTCAGATATATAAAAGTGGTAAATAACAGCCGGCTGGCATATTTCCGGGTAACTTCGGAAAGGGTCAGTCGGCTGTTGTTATGAGGTACCGTCAGAATCACGGGCACCGGAATATTTTCAGGCTGTGATTATGGTTCCTGCTTTACCCTTCAGGGCATCTTTTATTTTTGCCATGGAAGTGATGAGAACCCGTCCGTCAGGTCTGGACTCCAGAAAACTGATGGCTGCTTCTATCTTGGGCAACATAGTGCCGGCTTCGAATTGTCCCTGAGCGGCAAGCTCCCTGGCTTCAGTAAGGGTCATGGAGGCAAGAGGAGTCTGATGTTCCGTGCCAAAGTCAAGATAAACACTGTCTACTCCGGTAAGGATAATCAGCTCATCACAGGAAAGGTCGGAGGCTAATTTCGCGGCAATGGCATCCTTTTCGATAACTGCGGAAGCACCCTTGAGAACATGCTGCTGTTCGATGACGGGGATTCCGCCGCCGCCGCAGGCAATGACCACCTGGTCCGCATCAGACAGTGCACGGATGGCATCTATTTCTACAATGTCAATGGGCTTCGGGGCTGCAATTACCCGGCGGAAACCTTTGCCCGGGTCTTCCTTGACGTAATTGCCCTTCTTGATTTCTGTCTCTGCATCCTCCTTTGACATATATCTGCCGATAACCTTGGTAGGTGCGTAGAATGCCTCATCGTAAGGGTCTACGGTCACCTGGGTAAGAATGGTGCTGACAGGCTTGGAGATGCCGCGGCTCAGAAGCTCGGAACGAAGGGCATTCTGTATATCATAGCCCACATAACCCTGGCTCATTGCGGAGCAGACACACATAGGAGCGGGGGTATAGTCGATATACACTCTGCGCAGCTCGGTCATGGCCTTGTGAATCATACTGACCTGAGGACCGTTGCTGTGAGTGATGGTAAGCTGGTAGTTGGCTTCCACTAAGTCAGCCAGAGCCTTAGCTGTGACCTTTACTGCATCCCATTGGGCAAGAGTGGTATAGCCCAGAGCTTCATGTCCCAGAGAGACAACTGCTTTTTTCTTATTCATATTCATACCATACCTTTCTGTTTCGCAGAATACATACAATACAACTCGCAAACCCGTACTTTGCGTAAACTCGCAAAATCACTTTGCGTAAACTCGCAAACCCGTGCTTTCAGCACTTCAGCGCCTGCTGGCGCAGGCTGTTTGCTCGTTAATGGCGCAAGAAAAACAAATGCCGCCTGCGGCGTCGCTTGTTTTTCTTTTGCGCTCATTACAGTATAGCATAAATCGGGGGAGGTGTATAGATGCTATTGCAGGTTGTTTATTACCTGTTCCAGTACTTCAAAATAGTTTTCAAAGGTTTTGCGGCAGCAGTCAGGATTGTCGATGACGATGCCGGGACTTCGCAGACCAATCAGGGAAAAGCCCATAGCCATGCGGTGATCCTCATAGGTGTTAATCAGGGAAGGACAGGGGGAGCCAGGATAAATGGTAACGGAGGTCTCTGTGGATTCGCATCGGATTCCCAGCTTTCCCAGTTCCGTGACGATAGCGTTCAATCTGTCGCTTTCCTGATAGCGGATGTGTCCAATGCCTGTGATGGTGGTGGGGCTGTCGGCAAAGGGTGCGATGGCGGCCAGGGTAATCGCCTGGTCCGAGCAGGCGGACATATCAGCGGTAATACCGTGGAATATGCCGTCGGCAGGCGGCAGCAGAAGGACACCCTGTTGGTCCTCCTTTGGCTGACAGCCCATGCGCTCCAGAATCCGGATAAACTCTACATCGCCCTGGAGAGAGTCGAAGTGCACATTCTGTACCCTGACGGGAACCCCCAGAAGGGGACTCATGGCATAAAAGTAACACGCGGCAGATACATCCGGCTCGACCTGATAGTTCATTGGTTTATAGTGTTGACCGGCAGCCACACGAAAGCCATAAGGTTTGCTGCTGTTGACACAATAAGTACAGTCGTGGTTATCCCCATTACCATTGCAGTAATACAAAGGCTCCGCGGTGACACCGAACTGTGCCATCATTTTTTGCGTCATTTCAATATAAGCCATGCCATGACTTCCCTCTATTGTGACGGTAAAATCATCGTCGGCAAGGCAGGAAGAAATCATCAGTGCACTCAGAAACTGGCTGCTTTCATCAATATTAACCGTTATGGTATTTTTTTGAAATCCGTTACCTTTTAAGTCAAAAGGAAAGCAATCTGGGATTACTTCACACCCCAGCTCACGAAGGGAATTCAATAACGGTGCCATGGGACGACGGCGCATCTGCTCCGAGGCATCCATGTGATAAAGGCCCTTGGAAACACCCAGATATGCGGTGAGAAACCGGGCTGCGGTACCTGCGCTTCCCACATACAGCTCAGCTTCTTTCCTGGGGACCATACCGCCCAGACCTTTGACGGTTACGGTACATTCCTTTTCGTTGATATCGGTTTCGAAACCAAGGCTTTGAAGGCAGGAAAGAAAATGTCTGGAGTCATCGGAAAAGAGAACCCCGTGTAAGGTTGAACTCCCTTTCGCGAGAGTGGCAAGCAGCAGGGCACGGTTGGTGATGCTTTTGGAGCCGGGAACGGACACTGTGAGGGGAGCGTCTGCAGCGTGGCTTCTGATACAGGAGTTTGTGTATATATATGGAACTTCATAAGTTTTTTTCCCGGTCATAAGAAAATCCTTTCGTCTGAAATGTCTGAAGCAGAGTATACGCGTCTGCACTGAAACCTATCAACCGCAAAAGACATCCGGCCCTCAGCTTCTGTATTCGCAGAAACCATTTCTCATGTGCAGCGTATCCAGCAGCTCCCGCCCTTCGGAGGTGCGGCGGAAGATTTGTATCGTGCCTGTGGCGGCAGCTCCCGCCCACAGAGGTGCGTGGGACGGAAGTCCGTCCGTATTTTCGTATCGCATTTCCATCATTTGTTCCTTGGTACAACTGCCGGATATTTTGATGACGGCAGATTTATTTTTTGCAATCATATGCCAGATGTATCGTCGGCCGGTCTCCCTGGTTTCCCATCTGCAGCGGGACAGTACAAAGGGTTTGAATCCGAAATCAAAGTCCTCGCCGGTGTAGGTCAGCTGAATCAGAAGCTTGCGGCGCAGGGGGAGAAAAAGAAACCTCGGGTAGCAGCCGTTGACTGCCAGAACAGAGTGTCTCAGGGGTTTTCCCGTGCGTTCGCTGAGTAAGTCACCGCAGGCAAATTGCAGCCAGGGATGATGATAGGTTCTTCCCCAGTGTTTGTCCGCATATCCGTTGCAGGTTTCGGGGGAAACCTGGTAGGTGTCACCGTCCAGTGTCACTGTACCCCGGAAAAAGCTTTTGATACCTTCGCCGTGCCAATAGCTGTCCAGCGTATTGAAAAAACGGGAGATGGGGTGCGCAAGAAGGCCGGTGTTGCAGGCTACCGCCTTGTAGACCTCAAGATTCCATTCCATGGTGCCGGCATCGGACATCAGAGAGCGGTGTCTTGCCTCCTCGGGGGAAACTTCCACATGGCCAAGGAGGTGGTCTTCGCTGTAAAAACAGTTGTCAATCTGCATAACCATGGGGTTGGCGGCGGTCTGAAGCTCTGAGGCGGGATAGAAAGCATGCAGCTGTCTGCCGTCCTGTCCGTCGGCATCGGGGAAGACACCGGTTTTTATCATGACATAGGAGGGCTTCAGTCCGTGCTTTTTGGAGTAGGGATGCTGTCCCAGAACAGGCCGGTCAGCCAGCCCGGCTCCCTTCTTCCACGGCAACCGTGAATTGTATAGCTTTGGATTTATCAAAAAGAATTCTACAAAAAAAGTGCGAGTCTCCCCTGTCTGGCTGTGCACTCCCGAGAAAGAGTGCCACCAGCGCATATATCCCTTTTTTGCCAGAGAGCCACGCAGCATATATGCATTTCTTGTCATATCCGACAGATTCATCAAGCGTATCTCCAAGAATAATAATCAGCATTTCGTAGTAACTGCCTATATTATAATACAAGATGTTGTAAATGACAATAGTGTCGGGTGAAATGATACGTAATTATGACGGCAGTAGTTATGGCTGATTTGTATGCTGATTTGTATTGGAAATTTCTCTTGATTTTTTTAAGGATAACAAGTATGATTAGCTTAAGCATGCTTGTGCATACGGCGCGAAAAAGCGGGTCTGCGGAAGGGCAGATTTTCATGTTTGCGCCGGAGGAAACCGAGGCTGTCGGTTCCGGCACAGAGAAAGCAAAATAAATGACTGGGAGGTTTAAAATGCTGTACATAGGTATCGATTTGGGTACATCAGCCGTGAAACTGCTGCTGATGGACAGCGATGGTAAAATTGTGAATATTGTTTCAAGGGAATATCCCCTGTATTTCCCTCATCCCGGATGGTCGGAGCAGAAGCCCGAGGATTGGTATGCACAGACCATGGACGGAATTAAAGAATTGATTAAGGATGTGGACAAGAGTCAGGTGGCAGGTATCAGCTTTGGCGGACAGATGCACGGACTTGTGATTCTGGATAAGGATGACAATGTTATCCGCCCTGCAATTCTTTGGAATGACGGACGTACTACGGAGGAGACCGATTATCTGAATAACGTAATCGGCAAGGATAAGCTCTCTGAGTATACGGCAAATATTGCGTTTGCAGGCTTTACCGCTCCCAAGATTCTCTGGGTTAAGAATAAGGAGCCTGAGAATTTTGCAAAGATTGCAAAAATCATGCTTCCCAAGGACTATATCGCATACAAGCTTACAGGCGTTCACTGCACCGATGTTTCCGATGCATCCGGTATGTTGCTTTTTGATGTAAAGAATCGTAAATGGTCTCAGGAGATGTGTGATATCTGCGGTATCAGCACCTCTCAGCTGGCAAAGTGCTACGAGAGCTATGAGGCAGTGGGAACCGTGCTTCCCGAAATCGCAGCAGAGCTTGGCATTCCCGCTACCGTAAAGGTGGCAGCCGGCGCAGGTGACAATGCGGCAGCAGCAGTGGGAACCGGAACCGTAGGAGACAATATGTGTAATATTTCCCTTGGTACCAGCGGCACCATTTTCATTTCCTCCAAGAACTTCGGCGTGGATAAGTTCAATGCACTGCACTCCTTCGCACATGCTGACGGAAGCTATCATTTGATGGGCTGCATGCTCAGCGCAGCAAGCTGCAACAAGTGGTGGATGGATGAAATCATCGGAACCAAGGACTATGCAGCAGAGCAGAAGAATATTACCAAGCTTGGTGAGAACCATGTTTACTATTTGCCATACCTGATGGGTGAGCGTTCTCCTCACAACAATCCTAACGCCAGAGCAACCTTTATCGGTATGACCATGGATACCACCCGTGCAGATATGACCCAGGCGGTACTGGAAGGTGTGGCATTCGCACTCCGTGATTCTTTGGAGGTGGCAAAGTCACTGGGTATTGATTTGAAGAGAACCAAGATCTGCGGCGGTGGAGCCAAGAGCCCTCTGTGGAAGAAGATGATTGCCAACATCCTGAATCTGAAGGTGGATGTGATCGAAAGCGAAGAAGGTCCTGCCATGGGCGGCGCCATGCTGGCAGCAGTAGCATGTGGCGAGTATGCCAGTGTAGAAGAAATCGCAGCTAAGGTAGTAAAGATTGTGGATACCGTTGAACCCGACCCTGAGCTGGTGGCTAAATATGAGGCGCGCTATGCTCAGTTCAAGGAGATTTATCCTACCTGCAAGGAGCTCTTTGACAAGCTTCAGTAGATAGCGAGGAAGGAACCCAAGCGTCTGTGAAGCAGGCATTTGGGTTCAGCCGAGCGTATCCGAAATAAAAACGCAAGCCTCAAAGAGGCGACGGATGCGGAGCAGACGGTTTTTATGAGGAATATATGAAAGGAGAATAATACTATGAAAATCTATTCTGTAAATGACCCCGAATTTCGTGAGTACGGACGTGTAGTAACTAATGTGGATTTTACCGGACTGGTTGCAGCAATGAAGAAGACTCCCCTTCCCGAGGGTGTGATTTATGAGCCCAGTGTTGCTGAGCTGGAGGCGCTTCCCGTAATGGAAGCACTTTCCGCCACTACATACGGGGAAATGCCCATTCAGATCGGCTACTGTAACGGACACAATTCCAAGCTGAACGCATTGGAATATCACAGGGATTCCGAAATTAATGTAGCTGCTACCGATGCCATTCTGATGCTTGGTCTGATGAAGGATGTGCAGCCTGACTTCACTTATGATACCGCAAATGTAAAGGCATTCCTCGTTCCTGAAGGGACTGCCGTAGAAGTATTTGCTACTACCCTGCACTATGCGCCCTGTGGCGTGGACGGCAAGGGCTTCCAGGTGTCAGTCGTTCTTCCCAAGGGAACCAATTATCCTTTGAAGAATGCTCGTCCCCGTGCAACCGGAACCACAACAGATAATGAAGATTGCCTGATTACCGCAACCAACAAGTGGCTCATCGGCCATGCTGAGGGTGGACTTGACGAGGGCAGCTTCCTGGGCCTTAAGGGAAAGAACCTGGACATTAACGAATAACTTCTGACAGCACGGAATGATTAGAAAATCGCAGAAAATGAGTAGAATTTTGTGCGGATAATAGTTTATAATGATTGAAGTTATGGTAAGCAGAATGTGCGAGCCTTAATGACAAGTTAATAAACGGTGTGTAAACCGTAGAAAATTAGGAGGAAACTATGATGAACAATTTACCTCAGGTAAAAATCGGTATTGTCGGTGTGAGCCGTGACTGCTTCCCTGCTTCTCTGACAATCAACAGAAGAAAAGCCCTGGTTGAGGCTTACACAAAGAAGTACGGCGCTACAGATATCTATGAGTGCCCCGTTACCATCATCGAGAGCGAAATCCATATGGTAGAGGCTCTTGAGGATATCAAGAAGGCAGGATGTAACGCACTCTGCGTATATCTTGGAAACTTCGGTCCTGAAATCTCCGAGACTCTTCTTGCAAAGCATTTTGATGGACCTTCCATGTTTGTCGCTGCAGCAGAAGAGAGCCAGAACGATCTGGTTGGTGGACGTGGTGATGCTTACTGCGGTATGTTGAATGCAAGCTACAACTTAAAGCTTCGCAATATCAAGGCTTACATCCCTGAGTACCCTGTTGGTACCGCAGAAGAGTGCGCAGATATGATCAATGAGTTCGTTCCCATTGCAAGAGCAATCATCGGACTTTCCAATCTGAAGATTATCTCCTTCGGCCCCAGACCTCTGAACTTCCTTGCTTGTAACGCTCCTATCAAGCAGCTTTACAATCTGGGCGTTGAGATCGAAGAGAACTCTGAGCTGGATCTGTTCGAGGCATTTAATAAGCATGCCGGAGATGAGAGAATCCCTGCTAAGGTGAAGGAGATGGAAGAGGAGCTGGGTGTCGGCAACAAGAAGCCCGAGGTTCTTGCGAAGCTGGCTCAGTATGAGCTGACTCTGCTTGACTGGGTTGAAGCTCACAGAGGCTATCGTAAGTACGTTGCAATCGCCGGAAAGTGCTGGCCTGCATTCCAGACTCAGTTCGGTTTCGTGCCCTGCTATGTAAACAGCCGTCTCACCGGTATGGGAATTCCTGTATCCTGTGAGGTTGATATCTACGGATGTCTCTCCGAGTTCATCGGAACCTGCGTATCCCAGGATGCTGTTACCCTGCTGGATATCAACAACTCCGTACCTGCTGACATGTACAAGGAGTCCATAGAGGGCAAGTTCCCTTACACCCACAAGGATACCTTCATGGGCTTCCACTGCGGTAATACCTGCTCCAAGAAGCTGGCATTCTGCGAGATGAGAAATCAGCTGATTATGGCTAGAAGCCTTCCTGTTGAGGTTACCAACGGTACTCTTGAGGGAGATATCGCTCCCGGCAAGATTACCTTCTATCGTCTGCAGTCCACTGCTGATTGCAAGCTTCGTGCTTACATCGCAGAGGGTGAAGTTCTTGATGTGAGAACCAAGTCCTTTGGTTCCATCGGCGTATTCGCTATCCCTGAGATGGGACGCTTCTACCGCCATGTACTCATCGAGAAGAACTATCCTCACCACGGTGCAGTAGCATTCGGTCACTTCGGAAAGGCTCTGTTTGAGGTATTTAAGTACATCGGCGTACCTGTAGAGGATTTGAACTACAATCAGCCGAAATCTTTGCCTTATCCTACAGAGAATCCTTTCTGCTAATTTCAGGTGAAGAACATATAAGAGACAACGGCATCGGTCACGGTGCCGTTGTTTTATGTAAATTATCGGATTCGTTATGCATATGAGGGGATTGTGAAATGGCAAGAGACAAGACAAAGGACATGACAAAAGGCTCTCCCATGCGGTTGATTCTTGGATTTGCCCTGCCGTTGCTTTTTGGCTTTTTATTTCAGCAGTTTTATAATGTGGTAGATACCATTATTGTAGGCAGATTTTTAGGTGTGGACGAGCTTGCCGGTGTAGGAGCAACCGGCTCCATCAATTTTCTGGTGATAGGCTTTTGTATGGGAGTCTGCAATGGCTTTTCCATCCCGGTGGCACATAAGTTTGGGGCGGGAGATTACAGCGGAGTGCGCAGATATGTGGCGAACTGCGCATGGCTTGGGGTTACCTTTGCAGGTATTTTAACTGTGTTAACTACTTTATTCTGTAGAAAGATATTATTATTGATGCATACTCCCGATAATATTGTCGAGTATTCTTATCAGTATATTGTGATTATTTTTGCAGCAATTCCTTTGACATTTTTATATAATACTGTGTCCGGAGTAATACGGGCATTGGGCGACAGCAAAACGCCTGTATTCTTTCTGGTGCTGTCCTCATTTGTCAATATAGGATTGGATTTATTGTTTATTATTCATCTGAAAATGGGAATTTCAGGAGCGGCGCTGGCAACTGTAATAGCACAGGGAATTGCCGGATTGGGCTGCCTCCTGTTTATGATATGGAAATTCGAAATTCTTCACATAAAAAAGGAAGAGTGGAAACCTGACAGACATATGATGATTGTCTTGTGTGGAATGGGAATCCCAATGGGGCTACAATATTCCATTACAGCAGTTGGCAGCGTCATCCTGCAGAGAGCTACCAATACTCTGGGGTCTGCAGCGGTGGCAGCCGTGACTGCGGCGGGGCGAATCAACAGCTTCCTTGCCACTCCCTTTGATGCCATGGGTTCTACCATGGCGACCTATGGCGGACAGAATGTGGGCGCCGGTAAGCTGGAGAGATTGGGGCAGGGGTTAAAATCCTGTGTGCTGCTGGGAGCTGTCTACTCTGTATTTGCTTTGTTGGTGGCTGTGTTTTTCGGCAGACCGCTGGCAACATTATTTGTGGAAACAGGAGAGATGGAAATCATTAAGAATGTGAGATTCTTTCTGATTTGTACGACTTCTTTTTTCTTCCCGTTGGCATTGGTCAACATTATCCGCTTTTTGATTCAGGGTATGGGCTTCCCTGCCTTTGCCATCCTGGCGGGAGTGTTTGAGATGATAGCAAGAGCACTGGCAGGTCTGGTACTGGTTCCGGCGTTTGGCTTTACAGGCTCCTGCCTGGGAAGCCCCATTGCGTGGGTGTTGGCGGATGCCTTCCTGATTCCGGCCTATTTTCATGTGAGGAAGGTACTTGAGACGCGGGCAGGTAATAGCGTCAGTCGGGAGTGAAAGAATTTAGGAAACATAGAAGTAGCGAAGTCATGCAGAAAAACTATGATAAAGGGAGTAAAATGCAATGGAATTATGCTATGGCAGACCCGGGGATACCACGGGACGATTGGAAAAAGAAATTCGGGTATATGATTTGCTGGATCAGCTGAAGATTCCCTATGAAAGAGTAGATCATGAACCTGCGGATACCATGGAAGCCTGTAAGGAAATAGATAAGATTCTTGCACCGGCAGTGATTTGTAAAAATTTATTCTTGTGTAATTCTCAGCAGACAAAGTTTTATCTGTTAATGATCAGGGAAGATAAAAAGTTCAAGACAAAGGATATATCAAAGCAGATTAACAGTGCAAGGCTTTCCTTTGCACCTTCGGAAAAAATGCAGGAATATCTTGATATTATTCCGGGGGCAGTCAGTGTCATGGGACTGATGAATGACAAAGAGAGTCAGGTGCAGCTTTTGGTGGATGAGGAGGTATTGAATTCAGAATATTTTGGCTGTCATCCCTGTGTGAACACAACAAGCCTGCGTGTTAGGACAAGGGATGTTTTTGAAACATTTCTGCAGGCAGTGCATCATGACTATATCACTGTTCAATTATCTGATCAGTCGCAGTAACCGGGGGTGCTTATGAAGGAGATTAAACGTGAAAGGTATTATCCCTGGATCTATCTGGTGGGAATAGCAGCGGTCTTCGCGACATATCATTTTTTCTATGATATGACAATTGGGGATGTACCGGCATATTTCAGCAGGATTCTGACCAAAGAAAGCGGCTACCTTACTGAAAATGATACTCTGTTTACAGCTTTGTTCCGGTTTACAAGAGATCGAAGCCTGCACTGGTCCTCCAGGTATCTGATAGAGACTTTTCTGGTTATTATCGCAGCACTTCCGGAGCTGGTGTGGCATATTGCGGACATTTTAGTCCTACTGTTAGGAATCTATTCCATGGCAGAGTTGACCGGAATCAAGAATATTCAGTTGAAGTACATGGGAGTCTTAACCCTGGTCATAATGTATCCGGTGAAGGATATGAGTTCTGCCGGGTGGATAGCCACCACGATGAACTACTCCTGGTGCTTGTCTTTGGGCTTGTATACTCTGCTGATCATCAGAAGGATTCACAAGGATGAAAAGGTGAAGCCGGTCCCTTTTCTTGCAGCGATTCCTGCTTTTGCATATGCGGTGAACCATGAGCAGATGTGTCTGATTTTTGTGATTTTGCTTGCGGGGATTGTGGGAAAAGAAATCTACGACAGGAAGAAACATGAAAATAAGGTACACAAAGCAATTCCCATCTTCCTTGGTGGCAGTCTCATTCAGTTCGTATATATTCTGGTTTGCCCCGGAAATGCAGAGAGAAAGCTTGCAGAGACCGCAGACTTTTTCCCGGAATTTGCTGAGTACAGCCTCATAGATAAGGCTTATCTGGGATTTGCCAGAATGATGAATGCCTTCTTTGAAGATTATAATTTTATGCTTTTACTGCTGTTTGTGCTTATGGCATGGTGTATGCTGCAGAGCGATGAGAAGACTTGGAAAAAGCTGATTTCCTGCATCCCTGCGTTATATCTTGTCCTGAGAATCGGTGTTCATAAGGTATTCCATGCGACATTTTATGGGATATTCCTGGCCTGCAATGAGACAAGACTGTCGGAGCTGACGGCGTTTGATTATGTGAGTTTTCTGGTTATGCTGGGGATGGCAGTCCTATTCTTCTGGTCCTGCTGTATGCTGTTTGCATCAGAGAATAACGTGATTTTGTATCTGTTGGTTCTTCTGGCAACGATTGCCTCTGCTTTAGTCTCCGGATTTTCACCGACGGTATTTGTATCCGGATACAGAGTCTATCTTTTCCTGTATACAGGCTTTGTATATGTGTTGATGAAGTGGGTTAAGATTCACGAGGAGAAAATATCAAGGTATTGGAAGCTGCCTGTGTGCGGTGTTGTGATTGCACTGAATCTGGTATTGACGCTGGGGAATATCTCTGCACTCAGGGGATAGCAGCGGATGACCGAAGCGTTGCAGCCTTATGTACCGCTACGGCGAACTCCAGGCGAGAGTGTGTCTGCCATCAGACATATGGGGCTGAGGCGCAGGAACACAATTCCGAAGAGGGAGTTGATAAATTGGAGGAATGAGGCAGAAATCATTGCATCCGCATGAAAGGAAGAGGTTCCGGTCACATATTTGTGCCTGGAACCTCTTTGTGTGCAGGGGGCGATGTTGTGCCTCTTCCTATTTCATACCCTTGTTTGGACTTCTTGCGTGGAATGACCTTATTCAAATACGCTGATACGATCCTCTTGGGGAACAAAGCATGGACCGTTTTCGTCTACAGCATAAGTCTCATAGAATTCATCAAAATGTCCCAGGATGTAATTAACCCTTTCCCTGGAGGGCATATGAGAGTCGTTCTCTGCAACGTAGCTGTCATAGTCATTGGTGATTACAGCCGCCAGATGACTTGCGAATGATTCAAATACAGGAGCCATATCGGTTTCTCCCTTGCTCTTCCAGTAGTGAAGCATGGCCTTAATAGAAAACAAATCACAGAAGGTCTCGATGCTTACCTGCTCGCCGTGAATGGTATTTCCAAACTGAGTTTTCCTGTTGTCTACGGAAGCAGCGATTTTCATCATCATGGCATCATAGAGAGTCTGCTGTTCATCAGAGAAGAAGTTTGTCTCCGATCCGTCTGACAACACAGTGACACGCTGCGGATCCAGAGCATGGGCTAACTCATGAGCCAACATTTCAAACCGGAAGAGTTCCATATTGGGATGGTCCCCCTCTGATGCAAAGAGTACCAAAGGATTTCCTACGAAGACTACATTCTCTGTGTCATATGTTGCATTGGCCCGGAAGAGATCCATGTATACTTCCGTGTGATCCTGCCCTTCCTCCAGATACCTTTTTTCATAAGCCTTCATTGCCTTTAAAAAGAGAAGATAAGAATCCACCGCATTGTCCCCAAGCCCGAACTCGGAGAGAGAAGGATAAGTCAGGTGCTCGCCCAAAGATAAAGTAGCCTTCTTAACCTTTACGGTAAGCTTCTCCCTTGCCCTGGTGTCCAACCAGGTGCTTTCCTTGATCACAGCCGCCATATGCTCTTTCACCTGTTCAAAGGATTCTTCCCACTGTTTTCTGATTTCTGCTGAAATGTATTTCGAGACATAGGCATGCTCTAAAATACCATATCCTTTGCTGACAATCGAGTTTTTTACAATTGATTCGTAGTCCTCACGAGTCCAGGGGGCATTCCCCGTCGTCTCTTTATCATACTTCAGAGACATAAATTCCCATGACAACTGCTTATTTGCATAGGGATAGAGCTTGATGAAAATGCTTACGGAGTAGTAGTCCTTTGCTTTTTCAAGGTTCTCCGCTGAGAACAATTCCCCCAATAGATTCGGATAGGAAGACCAGATAAAATCTTCACATTTCTCATTCTTAAACTGTGGAGTGTAGGTATAGCCTGTTGCCTGCTGGATATCGAAAATGTGCTCCAACAGTTCGTCTGAAATCTGGTCATCTCTGGAAATGTATACTGACTCGTCTTCGGTATCCCAGAAGGCTGTGAGCTTTTTATCCACCCAGAGGGTGTTGGTAGTCATTCGTTTCGCCTGGTTCTCTGAATATCCCAGTTTACAAAGGATTGTTGTCAGATTTTCTGTCGCATTTTCCAACTGCTCCGGAGACCAATAGGCATATTGTTGGTCGAGAGACGGATTCAGATCAAAACAATAGCTGCCATCTGTCATACGGACGTAATTCCATTCCATATATGGATTCAAAAGAGAAAGATCGTCATCCTTCATCAGTTCATACAGTTCTTCCGGATTTTTCGCAGCCTGTACACGATCCATCAGTTCGCGTATCTGTGCAATTTCTTTTGTGTCATCGTCACCTGCCTGAACCCACTGCTCGAACCAGGTTTGTAAGAAAAGAAGATCAAAATTATCTTCTGTTTCCTTGTCCTTCAGAAGCATCATAACGCGCTCGTCAACTTTCGGTTCCTCTGAGTGGCTTTTTAGGATACTTTCTTCGTTACAAGGCGAATTCTGCGCGATCCATTCCGCATTGACATAATCATAAAAGTCGCTTATTTGAACCCGAACCGGTTGAGCAGGGTTCTCTGACTCTGCGTCCTCGCCGGGCTTGCTCTCTGTGGCGGAAGCGTTGGAGCCGATACTTTGAGCGTATTCCGTATCCGATACGGAATTACCGTTGCTGCTGCAACCTGATAAGAGAAGACATAAAGATAAAGCTACCAATTCAATTCCCACAGTCTTTCGTTTCATGTTATTATCCTTTCTCAAACAGACTTTACTAACTCATTATGAGCTGTATTACGGAACGTGTCAAGGGATATATAGATGATATTTCGAGACTGAATTCAATACTAAATTGATAAATGAAAATGGGGAGTGGATTTTGCAGTATCAGCCCGGGGAAGAGGCTGGCTTGGATATCGATTTTGATTTTAATAAGATTAAGTGGTAGAGCACGAAGGAAGAGTTTACATTTTCCACATAAAACAGGATTGACTCCACGTGTTTTGCAAAAGGCTAATATTGTGGCCGGCACCTTGCGGTGTGGGATGGGAACGTGTATAATCATGACAGGAGCTAACAATCGATTTTCAAGAAAGGGGGGACCTGTCATGAAGAAAGATGTCGGAACACGTTATACGAGGGAAGAGAGCAACGCATTGCGCAGTGCTCTGGCAGGGAGACAGCTGGTGATTAAGGAACAGAAGCTTCCTGTGATTGTTATGGTAGAAGGATGGAGTGCATCAGGAAAGGGCAGTGCCATTTCCAGTACGATTCGTCTGATGGATCCCAGGTTTTTCAAAGTATACAATATGGACAAGATCACAGAGGAAGAGTGGAGAAGACCTTTTCTGTATCGCTATGCGGTGAGAATGCCGGGGCAGGGACAGGTTGCCTTTTTTGACGGCAGTTACCTGGATGAGGCGGTAAAGGATCATCTGGCGGGGTTGACTGACAAGAAGGAATATGAAAGGGTACTCACCAGTATCCGCGATTTTGAACGCAGCATGACTGATAATGGTTACTTAATCATTAAGGTGTTCCTGAATGTGGACAAGAAAACACAGAAGAAGCGCCTGAAGGCTCTGCAGGAGAGTAAGAATACTGCATGGCGTGTTGTGGATGAGGATCTGTGGCAGAACGAAGAGTATGATCTTTTTGCCCGGACTTACGAGGCTGCCAGAGAAGCCACGGAA
This sequence comes from Acetatifactor sp., assembly GCA_051880315.1. Lineage (GTDB taxonomy): Bacteria > Bacillota > Clostridia > Lachnospirales > Lachnospiraceae > Acetatifactor. The sequence goes on along the minus strand of JBJENR010000059.1, from coordinate 144,564 downwards.
ACAGTTGACTGCCCATGGCATGTCATCGAGGTAAGTAATGAAAAGGATGTGGAGGGAGATCTGCTTTCCATCATCACTCATGCAATAGACAGTCGACTGGCGGAGATAGCAGAAAAGGGCAGAGACCGGAAGCTGGTAAAGAATCCTTTTGCGTTGAAAAAAATAAAGCCACTGGCTAAGATGAAACTGGACGACAAGACAATCCCTGAGGAGGAATATCGTAAGGAGCTGGAGCGGCTGCAGAAGAAGCTTTCCAAGCTGCATTACAAGCTGTATCGAAAGAAAATTCCCATGATTATTGCTTACGAAGGATGGGATGCTGCCGGTAAGGGAGGGAATATCAAGCGTGTAGTTTCTGCACTGGATTGCAGGGGCTATGAGGTATTTCCCATAGCCAGCCCCAGCGCTGAAGAAAAGAGCAGACATTTCCTGTGGCGTTTCTACAATCGCTTGCCCAAGACCGGGCATATTGCCATTTTTGACCGTACCTGGTACGGACGTGTGATGGTGGAGCGTCTGGAAGGCTTTTGTACCGAGAATGACTGGCAGAGAGCTTACAATGAAATCAATGAGTTTGAGCGAGATCTGACGGATTGGGGAGCAATTCTTGTGAAATTCTGGGTGCAGATTGATAAGGATACCCAACTGGAACGCTTTACAGAACGACAGAACACACCGGAGAAACAGTGGAAGATTACGGATGAGGATTGGAGAAACCGGGAAAAGTGGGATCTCTATGAGAACGCAATCAATGAGATGCTGCAGAAGACCAATACGGAGTCTGCACCCTGGACCATTTTGGAATCCAATGATAAGCATTATGCCAGAATTAAGGCATTGAAGGTGATTATTGATGCCATTGAGACGAAATTGGATGAGAAGAAGTAAGGGAACGATCGGTCAATAAATAACAGGTCAGTAAATGTAAATAATCGCTGCGCGACGGCCTTTAGGGGCTGTCGCGGCAGCGATTTTTGTATGTGGGCGCGATGGCTTTTTACGGCATCAGGGGTGTTCGGTCAGGAATCCTGCTCTGTATTCTTGATTTTGATGGTACGACGATCATAGGTAACCAGACCATTTACCTCCGTCTCCACATCCGAGAGCTGGGTATAGACAGCAGCGCTCAGGCCTGCTTCTGCCAGTGCGGGAAGCTGGGACATAAGCTTATGGTAAGCAACATTCAGTTCCTCTGTAGAGGTGTATTTTTGATAGCCAAAGCCCTGTTCTGTAACGGAATGATTTGCAATGTGGCAGGCAAGTCCTCCGTATTCTGAGATGGCAAAGGCTCTGTTTTTATCCGGCTTCACTTTAAGGGGACGGAAATAATTGTGGATGCTTCGGAAGTCTCCTCCCTTCTGGTCAAACCATCCGCTGGCATGGTCGACGGGACGGGTGGGATCCAGTTCCTTCACACGTTCTGTAATGCGCAGAGAATCAAATTGCCCCCAGCCCTCGTTGAAGAGGGTCCATACGGCTATGGAAGGAATGCTATACAAATGAGAAACGGTATCCAGGCACTCCTGCTCCCAGGCTTCTCTGCCTGCTGCGTCCTCCCTGGCAAGAAGCTTATATTGGGAGTCCTTCATCTGACCTATCAGCTTGGGAAGCACGGTGGGAAGATAAGTTACAAAAGAGGTGTTATAAGCAGTGCCTCCGTTTACCATATCCTGCCATACAATCATTCCCAGGCGGTCACAGTGATAATACCATCTGAGCGGCTCTACCTTAATATGCTTGCGTAACATATGGAAGCCCAGCTTTTTTGCAAGTGCGATATCCGATATCATTGCATCGTCACTTGGGGCTGTCATCAGACCATCCGACCAGTAGCCCTGGTCCAGGAGACCGTTGAGAAAATAGGGAGTATGATTGAGACAAAAGCGGGGTATGCCATTGGAGTCAGGTTCTACCGTGAAGGAACGGAGGGCGAAATAACCATGTATCTTATCGCTGTCTGCAAGAATGGTAAAGCTATATAAGTAAGGGGTTTCCGGGGTCCAAAGGGTGATGGAATCTTCCGGTAAGGTCAATATTAGTTTGTTGGGGGTTGCAGAGTTTCTTTGTACGGATACACCGATTAAGGCCATGGTACGATGACCCGGAAGATCAGAGGACAAATTGCCTGAATCAACGTAGGAGGCAAGATAGTTTACAGAACGATAAACGGTGCAGGAGACGGAAGAAAACTCCTTGGGAGAGCTCATCTCAATTGTTACCAGACGGTTGTCCGGATCCGGTGTGATTTTCAGATTCTGAATATAGTTGGCAGGTACCCATTCGTACCAGACGGTCTGCCAGATACCGCTTTGGGCAGTGTAAAAAATACCGTTGTTTTCCAAAGCCTGCTTGCCTCTGCTATACCATGAGGTATCACTGACATCCCGGACTCTTACCTGCAACAGACAGGGAGAATCCGATATAAACTCAGTAATTTCAGCGCAAAAGGGCAGATAACCGCCTGTGTGGGAGGTGACTTCGGAATGATTGCAGTAAACGGTGGCCTGTTGGTCAACAGCGCCGAAGTGCAGGATACAGCGCATCCCTTTTGCTTTCCGCGCAAGCTCCTCCTCTGTAAAGCAAAGAGTAGTCTCATACCACAGGTATTCCGAAGGCTGCAACTGACGATTTACACCTGAGAGTAAGGATTCCGGAGAGAAAGGCACCAGAATTCTCTGCTTTTCAGGCTCAGTTTCAGGAGAGCTTGAAACAGGCTCAAACCAGCAGTACCAATAACCATTTAATATGCGATAATTATCCCGCTCCATCTGAGGTCTGGGATATTCTTTTAATACATCCCCGGAGCCGGAATTCATAATGGCTTCTCCCCAGGGGGTGTACAGGGGCTTGAAAGCATCCTTTGTCTTCATGGGTTTCTACCTCCGCGGCAAAAGTAAATGCAAGATAAGTATAGCATAAACAGGAAAATTATGATATACCCGGAGGCATTTTAGCTTGCTTTATTTTAAATTAATTTGAATAATAGGATAGTGATTCCAGTATTCATTTGACAATTATCCATTGAAGGAATAGACTTAAGATATAATGAGCGCAGAAGAAAAACAAGCGGCTGCGAAGCAGACATTTGTTTTTCCTGCGCCATTAGCGAACGAATATCCTGCGAAGCAGGATAAAAAGCGCGATAGCGCGAATTCGTGAGCTTATGATAAAAGGGCAGTATGCATTTTAATTTTGCAAATCAAAAAAGATGAAAGAAAGGTAGAAAACTATGGCAAAATTTTATGTGAATCCCAAGGTAAAAAAGGGACATATCAATCCTGAACTGCAGGGACATTTTTCAGAGCATCTGGGAAGATGTATCTACGAGGGTATTTTTGTGGGAGAGAATTCGGACATCCCTAACGTCAACGGGATGCGCACCGATGTGGTGGAAGCACTGAAGGAAATCAAGGTACCGGTGCTGCGTTGGCCCGGCGGCTGCTTTGCGGACGAATATCACTGGAAGGACGGCATCGGTCCCAAGGAGACACGGAAAAAGATGATCAATACCCACTGGGGCGGTGTGGTAGAGGACAACAGCTTCGGAACCCATGAGTTTATGGAGCTTTGCAGACAGCTGGGCTGCAAGACCTACATCAACGGCAACGTGGGCAGCGGCACGGTGCAGGAAATGAGTGAGTGGGTGGAGTACATGACCTTTGAGGGTGTATCTCCCATGGCAGACCTGAGAAAGGCCAATGGACATGAGGAGCCGTGGAAGGTGGATTATTTCGGCGTAGGTAACGAGAACTGGGGCTGCGGCGGCAACATGAGACCTCAGTACTACGGCGATTTGTATCGCAGATACCAGACTTATATCAGAAACTATGATTCCAAAAGACCTATCAACAAGATTGCCTGCGGTGCAAATGCAGATGACTATCACTGGACGGACAAGGTGCTTGAGACCGCCTTTGATCATGGCTTTGGCTATATGAATGGTCTGTCCCTGCACTACTATACCATCCCCTCCGGTGACTGGAGCAAGAAGGGTTCTGCTACAGACTTTGATGAGAAGAGCTGGTATCGTACCCTGAAGGCGACCATGAAGATGAAGGAGTTGATTCAGCGCCACGGAGCAATCATGGATCAGTATGACCCTGAGAAAAAAATCGGTATGGTGATTGATGAGTGGGGTACCTGGTATGATGTGGAGCCCGGTACCAACCCCGGCTTCCTCTATCAGCAGAACACCATGAGAGATGCCCTGGTAGCAGGCATCAACCTGAACCTGTTCAACAAGAACTGTGACCGTGTAAAGATGGCAAACATCGCCCAGATGGTAAACGTGCTGCAGTCTGTTCTGCTCACGGATGGCGAAAAGATGGTGAAGACTCCTACCTGGCATGCATTTCATCTTTATAAGTATCATCAGGATGGAGAGCTTGTGGAATCCTCTGTGGAGACGAAAGAGGTTGGTCTTGAGGATGGCTTTAAGATTCCCAATCTGACCGAATCCGTATCCCTTGGTACCGATGGAAAGCTTCACGTGACTCTGACCAATGCTTCCCTGACGGACAGTGAGGAGATTGACATGGTTCTGGCTGAGACAGCAGTGAAGTCTGTGAAGGGAACCGTTCTCACCGGAGATATGAAGGCACACAACACCTTCGATGCGCCTGAGACCGTACAGACCAAGGATTTTGACAGTGTAAGCATTAACGGAGGTACGGTGAAACTCACTGCCCCTGCCTGCAGCGTGCTGCACCTGGAAGTAGAAATTTAGTTCATACATACACAAGGAGGTTCCGCTCTATGTACAACTACAAGGATACCATGGATAAACTGCTTATGCGTGAGGTATCTGAAAACAGGGTAAAAGGTGTCAGTGCCCTGGTGCTTCACAAGGGGAAGGAAATCTACTTCAATGCCTTTGGTATGGCGGACGTAGCGCGGGGAATCCTGATGAAACGGGATACCATTATTCATCTGTATTCCATGTCAAAGCCCATCACGGCAGCAGCGGTTATGATATTGGCAGAAAGAGGGGAGCTGGATCTGCAGGATCCGGTCTCCTTATTTTTGCCCTGTTTTCGCAACCAGACAGTATGGAAGAATGACAGAGAGGTACCGGTGGAGAGGGAGGTCACGGTGTATGATCTGCTGAATATGACCTCAGGCATTACCTATCCCGATGAGAGCACGGAGCCCGGCAGGCGCATGAAGCAGCTGGTGGAAAAATTTGTAGCACGCAGAGAAGCGGGAGAACGGGTGGATACCATGGAATATATGAAGGGTATCGCCTCCGTTCCCCTGGTATTTCAGCCGGGAGAACACTGGATGTATGGTTTTTCTGCGGATGTGCTGGGCGGAATCGTGGAAGCTGTTTCCGGTGTGACCTATGGGGAATTTTTAAGGAGGGAGTTATTTGAGCCTCTGGAGATGAAGGATACGGGATTTTTTGTACCGGAAGCAAAGAAAAACAGATTTGCCTGCAGCTATGAGGTTACGGAGGACGGCAGGTTTCTTCCCCACACAGGCAGTCATCTGGGAGAGTATTATGGGGAGGACGTTGCCTTCGAGTCCGGTGGCGCAGGCATGGTGTCCACGCTGGATGATTATGCACATTTTGCCACCATGCTGGTAAATAAGGGGCTTTATGGTAAGAAGCGTATTCTGGGCTGCAGAACTGTAGAGTTTATGGCGCAGAATCACCTGACCGAGGCACAGGCTGTGGATTTGAACTGGGACAGCCTGCGGGGATATGGCTACGGCTGTCTGATGCGGGTGCTGCAGGACGGAGGTAAGGCAGGAAGCAATGCCACACCCGGCGAGTTTGGCTGGGATGGCTGGACAGGGAATTATGTATCCATAGATTTTAAGGAGGAGCTGGTTTTTCTCTATTTTATCCAGAGATGTGATTCCGGGACCACGCCCATTGTCAGGAAATTGCGCATGGTGACCTACGGGGCTTTGGAATAAAAAATCCCATCTTAATATCGGTATTCCCGGCCTTCGTAGATAAAGCTTCGCATTTTGCTGTCGCGGCCGTAAGTGGTTGTGTGACAGTCCAGATTTTTGCTTTCTGTCTTTTTGGCTGTGTCTCTGAGAATTTGGGCAAACAGTCCCTCTCCGAAATCCTTCTTGGAATTCCGGGAAGAGCCGTGGTCCCGTTTCTCTCTGTCTGTAGGCGGAACGGCTGTCACTGAAGACACCATAAAAATACTTGAAAATCCGTTTTTCATATCCATCCCTCCTTGGATGCGTATTTCAACAGTGAAAGCTTCTTTGATTTATATATCGGATAAAATGTCAGATTATTTATAGTATAAAGGATAAATATACAGATAAATTCAACTGAACAGATTCAAAAGAATGGGAAAAAAATGACAAATATGAAAGCATTACAAAAACCTACAGTCTATTACCATCTTCCCGGTTTGTTTGAATTCTATGAGCTGTACCGACGGTTCCTGCCATTATTCCGCGAACACAGGGAATACTTTTACGACTGGTGTGAGATAGGTTCTATCTATGGTGCCCCGTCGGATTGTCTCTGGGGCGGAGGCCGTACCTCTTTTGGAGATCATGAACCCGAAGAGGTCCTGGAGCTAATGCAGGAATATGGCATTTCGGCCCGGCTGACATTCAGTAACTCCCTGCTTAGAAAAGAACATCTCTTTGATCCAAAATGTAATGCCCTATGTAACTTATTTTCAGGAAATGGTGTCATTATACATTCGGATTTATTACTGGATTATCTGAAAAGTAATTATCCCGGACTTTATTTTGTGTCCTCTACCACAAAGGTTCAGACCGAGTTTCAGCAGTTTGTGGGCGAATTGGAGCGGGAGGATTTCCTTTATGTGGTGCCGGATTTTCGACTGAACAGGTCTTTGGAGCAATTGAATGGACTGACGGAATCACAGAAGGTTAAGGTAGAATTTCTATGTAATGAATGCTGTTACTTCGGATGCAGGGATAGGAAAGCCTGTTACGAAGCGGTCAGCCGCAAAAACCTTGGAGAAGGCTGTCCCGAGCATCACTGCACTGCGCCTGATGCGGCTCAGGGCTATCGCTTTTCGAAGGCAATGAAGAATCCGGGATTCATTGGTATTGACGATATTCAAACGATTTATTTGCCCATGGGGTTTTCCAATTTCAAGCTGGAAGGTCGGGGATTGGGCAGCGCCTTGGTCTTGGAATTTCTGCTCTATTACATGACTAAGCCGGAGTATCAGATCCATGTCAGAGAAGAGATTTATCTCGATAATATGCTGGATTTGTTTTAGCGGATGGCAAAAACGATTTTCTTGTTCCGGAACAGGTTACCCTGATGAAAAAATCAAAGTTATGCAGCCATTGATAAGAGCTTCAACGAAGAACTGAAGCGCCTGCAGATATTGTATGCCCTGTCCTAAGGGGTGGACATCCCGGGCAATTTTTATTACTACAATCTGACTGCCATAGAGGGAAAGATTTCTGCCAGATTTACCTTTGCTCAGAATATGGGACTACGCAAGGAGCCCGGTTTTGCCTCACAGTGCATCCGGTGCGGAAAGTGTAAGCAGCATTGTCCCCAGCACATAGACATACCGGAAAAGCTGGAAGAAGCAGGAAAAATTCCTGTTTCTTGGAATCTATTATGTTGTTGAAATATTTGGATATGCCATCTTTGAAATGATTCCCATAAATTACAGACCGATACTGATTGAAAGAATTCTGGAGGCCTCCTACCCGTCCTCAACTACACTGCTTGTACTATGCGTCATGCTCCATAGGACTCAGTATTTTCACAGTATTATTCCCGGCAATGACAAGAGAAGCCTATGCGATTACGGTAGTGTTTTTGCTGTTGGTTATCAAGGGGATATTGCTTTTTAAGTATGTCAGGGCGGACAGCTGATTTGTAGCAGCCGGCTGCGAATGTCAATCTTAATCCTGGTTTGTGTCGGATTCTGTGGCTACAGCAGCGGCAACTGCGGATACGACAGCGATGATTACAGCAACTATGACAATTAAAAGACCTCCCATTAACAGAAGAAACATATCAATACCTCTTTTCTCCGATACGTTTTAAACTAACGAACTCAGTATAGCATTTTTAGGGAAAAACTACAACCATAAAATGTCCTTCGCATTGACTTTCCCGAGGGAGTTTCTTATAATATCAGCATGTAGGTTCTGTTGATAAAGTGATGTTTTGGACTGCTCCTTGCAGGATAATGACAAAAAATAATGACGGAAGATAAAGAGGGCCATTATGAGAGATACCATTGCGGTTTGCCTGGTGAGAGCAAATGAAGAATTTCAGAGAGACTCCCTGTGTGCAATTTATGAACAGGCCGGGAAGTACGGTCTGAGCATTCAAGTGTATAATGTCTTTGAGGAGTTGATTAACCACAATTTGAATGATCAGGGAGAGGAGAGTGTTTTCGAGCGGATTGACTACGACAGTCTTTGCGGAATGATATTGTTTTGCGAGAAAATCAAGGACAACGAGCTGAATATGCGCCTCATAGAACGGGGAAAAAGGAATGGTATTCCGGTGGTCTCCATTGACCGGAAGATGGAGGACTGTTACAGCGTTCTGTTTGATTGCTCCGACGCTTTTGAACAGATGGTGCGTCATCTGCTTGAGGTGCATCACTGCAAAAGCTTTTTTGTCATGGGCGGACTGCGGAACAATGATTTTTCGGATGAGCGAATTGAACTGGTGCGAAGGGTTACATCGGAATACGGCATCGAGCTAAAGCCGGAAGATATTGGCTACGGTGATTTCTGGGAAAGACCATGCCGTGAGGAGATGAAAAGATTTCTGGACAGCGGAAGGCCGCTGCCGGATGCGTTTATAGCAGTGAATGATTCTATGGCGATTGCAATTTGCGAGATGCTGTATCATGCAGGCTATAAGGTTCCTCAGGATACCATTGTCACCGGTTTTGACGGAATTGAGGAAGGCCGTTATGCAATGCCGCGCCTGACAACCTGTCAACAGGATATTGTTACAGGTGGAAAGAGAGCAGTTGATATTATCTGGAATGTATCCAGGAACATAGAGGAAGAGAGGGAAAACAGGATTCCGTTTTCTCCCTATTATTCCCAGTCCTGCGGCTGTGAGGCATTCGATGCAAATGAATCACTGGGGAAGGTTCATCATCTGTATGAAACCTTGAAAGGATACAAGCAGTTTTCGAAATATATGTATGATATGATTGATGAGATGACGGGTACAAGATCCCTTCAGGGAGTTCTGGATAAGCTCCCGCTGTATCTGAGTTATGTGGAATCCTTTCGTCATGCATATATCTGTGTGGAAAGGAGCTATCTGGATGTATTTGAGGGCCTGAAGGCACAGGTCATGGAACAGAATCGCAGGTTGAGTGACTGGAGCCAGGTTGACATGGTTCTGCTGGGAGAATGGCATGCAGGCAAGGGCTTCAAAGCACCACTGATAAATTACAGGCGAAAGGATCAGCTTCCGAGGGAATGCAAGGGTGAATATACCAATCATCTGATGTTTGTTCCCCTGCACATGAGAGAGACAGTTTTCGGTTTCCTGGCGGTGGACTTTTCTCCCAGGGTCAACGACTATACACAGCTTAGAAATTTTTCCATTAATCTGAGCCATATACTGGATTCCGTACAAAGCTATCAGCAGATGCAGAACTTTAACCAAAAGCTTAAGAATGCCAATGATAAGCTTGAGGAGCTTTATGTCCATGATCCCCTGACCGGAATTTATAACCGGCGCGGTTTTTATCAGGATATCGTCAGCTGTATGCGGGAGCATAATTACGGGTGGATTATGGCAGTTTCGGCAGATTTGAACGGCCTGAAGGAAATCAATGATACCTATGGTCATAGTGAGGGCGATTTTGCCATAAAGTCCCTTGGACGGGTGCTGGACAAATGCGTTGCAGGTAACGGAATCTGTGCCAGATTCGGAGGAGATGAGTTTTCTGCAGCGGTCTTTTTTGACGAATATGAGCAGGGGGCTGAAGAAAAATTCCGTAAGACCTTTCTGACGTTGTTGAGTGACATTAATAAAACATCAGGAAAGGAATATAGAGTTACCTGCAGCTGCGGAATAGAGATGACTACAATAAGTCAGGGGACGGACATTGATGAAATCCTAAAGGAGGCTGACCGTAAAATGTATTTGGACAAGAAACGTTTTTATGAAGAAATGGGTCAGACCGAGAAGGAGATTCGATAAGCGCATTTGAGGATTGGCGCGAGAAAAATATTTAGGTATTGACTTTTCGTTTGAGTTGGTGTAATTTAGAAACTACCCTATTATCGCAAAGGGTAGTTTTTTATTCTTTTTTTTCAGGCTGTATCAGCCCATTTCCGGGATTGTTTTGCAAAACACCAAAATCATGATTCATATTTGCAGCATTTATGTGCTGTGGAAGGGAGGTAGGAGGGATCAGAAGTGAATATAATGCGTTAGAGGTTCTGCCGCAGCTGGTGGAGGAATACACCATCCGCAAACAGCAGTCTCTAATGCAGCTAAAGAAAGGTCAGCAGTCCAAGGAAACCTTTCTGGAAGAGGCGAAGTGCCATATTGCGGAATATTATCACAGATCTTCAGAGGAGGATGCTGCCCTTCTGGAGGCATTTGAACAATATGTTTTCGGGTATTCCAGGCTTTCCGGACTGATAGATGACAGAAGTGTTTCGGATATACGCGTGATTGGCTACAACAATATCAGAATTAAGCGGAAGGGAAAGAGAATGGCAGCAGGAATCAGCTTTTCCTCAGCAAAAGAATACAGGCAGTTTATCGATTATATTGCCACAAAGAATCAGGTCAACATATCTAATCTCAACGCAATTCAAAGATTTACGGATAAGGAAAGTCATCCGGATTTCATCCTGCGGTTTACAATTTCCATGCCTTTGGTCAATACCGGCAGTGAACCCTATCTGTGTATCAGAAAAGTTCCAAAGAGCTTTCCCCAGATAAAGGAATTAATTGAACAGGAGATGCTGAGCAGGGATACGGCGGAGGTACTTGTGCGTCGTTTCAGGGAGGGCTCCACCTTGATTTGCGGGGGGAATTCTTCGGGAAAAACAACCTTACTCAATGCGCTGAAGGAGACACTTCCGGATGATTGTGCCGTGCTGGTAGCCCAGCAGGCGGACGAACTGACCACCATGTTTCACCCGGATATGATGTTTCTGCATTCTCTGCCGGGAACAGGAGAACAACAGGTAAGCTATGATCTGGAACACATCAGTATCGCGGGACTGACCATGGATGTAGATTTTTTTATTATCGGAGAGGTGAAGGGCAGAGAGGCAATGTATCTGCTGAATGCCGCATATACAGGTCAGATTTGTGCTGCGACCATTCATGCACCGTCTGCTGACAGGGCACCGGACAAGCTGGTGGATTATTGCCTTGGTGTGAGCCGTTATTCCAGAGATGAATTGATGAAAATGCTGGATTGCTTTAAGACGCTGATATTTATGGAGCATTACAAGGTCAAGGAAATCTTTGAATGCCGGGGCTGGGATGGGGACAGCAGGAATCTGATTTATAGACGTATTCTGTAGAAGCGGTTTCTCAAGAGAATGGGAGGGATATTTTGAAGGTATTCATTTTTTTATTTTTGTTTCTGGGATTTTTTCTGCTGTTTCATGAAATGAAGACTATTGAGAGGATTGCCGTTACCCTGAAAAGGACAAGGCAGGAAATGAATGCAGCGTCGAGACAGAGAAGTCTGGCGGACAGACAAAAGCTTTTGCGGCTACAGGAGAGGAATTCCCTGTGGAATACACTGGAACAGCAGCTGCAGTACAGCGGCATCAGGGCAAGATTTCCGGAGCTTACACCGGAGCGGTGGATTGTGCTGCATATGCTCTTTGGCGGTGGAATTGCGCTGCTTGCGCTTTTCGCCGGCGATATGCGGAGGATGATTGTCTGTGTGGTTCTGTGGATGACGGCCGAAAGCTGTGTGCTGAAGCTGCTGCGCAGGAGAAACCTGAGGAGAACGGAAAACGGACTCGCCAAGCTGCTGGATTTTCTGGGAAACTATAGTATTGTCTCAGGCGATGTCACAGGGATTCTGGGACAGATCAGCAGGTATATGGAGGAACCGATAAAAAGCGCGCTGGATGCCTGTTATTATGACGCAGCGGTTACAGGTGATACTGCCATGGCACTGATTGTGATGGCGGAGAGACTGGAGCACCCGAAGTTTAAGGAGCTTGCCAGAAATATGGAAATCAGTGTACGTTACTGTGCGGATTTTTCCGCCCTGGTGAGCAGCAGCCGCAGGAGTCTGCGGGAATATCTGCACACGGCCGGCGAGCGGAGAGGAATGTACAGGGAAGCGGTCATCAATCTTGTTTTGCTGGTAATACTGTCGGCAGTCATGCTGCTGGCAGTAAGCCGGCTTACAGGAGTCAGTTTTACAACGATTTTGGCAGGAGGGGAGGCATGAGCTTGATAAGCATCAGGACAGTTCTCAGAATATCCGCAGGGATGGTTTCGCTCATGACCTTTGCGATGCTGTTGCTCTTAAGAAGGACTGAGGGCTGTGAAAGGGCTGTGCTGAAGGCCTATCATGAATGGACCGGGTTTCTAAAAAAGACAAAAGAGTCCGGCAGCTGGTATCGGCACTGTCAGGGGTGGCTGACCCGGAACGGCGCCGTGTTTCATTACGGGAAATGGGTTGAGCCCATACGTTTTTTGACTTTGTGCATTCTGTTGGGGCTGGCAGGTCTCCTGGCAGGTATGCCCGTCAGTACCTTTTGGGGATGGATGTTTTTTTCCCTATTTTTCATGCTGCCTTTTTTATTGCTTGTGTACCTGAATAAACGGGACAATGAGAGAATGCTTCCGGAATTGAAGCTGGTGTATCATGCATTGGAGATTCAGACCCGGGCAGGTGTTTATGTGACGGATGCACTTGCAGAATGCTATGGAAGTGTGCGGGAGAGAAGACTTAGGCAGGCATTGCTGGAGCTTGCGGGAGATATTGTGATGAAGGCGGATATCAATGCCTCCCTGGAAAAACTTCAGAAAAAGTTTGATAACAGGTACATTGATTCGCTCTGCATCATCATTTTACAGGCCCTGGAATCCGGACAGGCAATTGAGCTTTTGCGGGATATCGGTGAGCAGATAAAGGATATGGAGGAGGCGGTGCTGGAACAGAAGAAGGCTTCCCTGGACCGCAGGATTACATTCTGCCAGCTGGGTGTGCTGACAGTGGTGCTGGGAGTGGCGCTTTATGCCTGCGTGATATATATGTTCAGCGCCGCATCCGGATTTTGAAAAATGATAAGGAGGAAAAAGAAGATGGATAACAGGATATATTTACTTTGTGGGAAACTGAAGCAGTTTTCAGGACTGCTTCAGGCTAAGGCTTTCAAAAAGGAAGAGGGAATCGACGGCATTTTAGTGACGGTGGGACTATGTATCATTGCGTTGTTGCTGTGTGTTGTCATGAAAGACAGTCTGACTTCGTTTATCGAAACCCTGGTGGAGGCTATGACACTGAAGGCGAAGGCAATTCTGACCGGGGTGACAGGGTGAAAAGGGAAGTGGGAAATGTAGGAGATTTTATGGCGGCCTGTCTCTGTATGCTGATGATGTCGGTGCTGCTGCTTTCGTATATGGACAGTGTACATCTGATGGATGATAAGGCAGAGATTAACCAGATTGCCAGAAAATATATTCTCAGGATGGAAACCGTGGGAATGCTGACAGAGCCCGATAAAGCAGCACTGCTGACAGAATTACAGCAGGCGGGAGCAGGGGACATTAGCCTGGAGGGGACCACGACCCACAGGGCAGGGTACGGAAATACAATAGAGCTTCATATCAGAGGAAAGCTGAGAGGTATATATGATTTTGAAGAACGAAGGGCTTCCACGGCTAAATACTGAATCCGGGCAGATTGGCTGGAGTATAGGGTTATGGTTGTTGCTTTTCCTGGGGCTATTGCTTTGTACCTGTATACAGACAGAGTTGTACAGAGCAACGTCCCAGTATATGGAGGACGCCCTGGCGGCTTCCAATCTGGCAGCTGCCGTAATAGATATTGAGGAGTACGGCATATCTCACGTCCTGCGTGTGGAGGCGCCGGAGGATGCGTATAACAGGTATCAGATGGCGTTGAGGGTTAATCTGGGGCTGGACGAGCAGGGAAATTGTGCAAACAAAGACCTGGTTGAGGGACCGGTGAAGACTGAGCGATTCATTGTCTATAATGTGAACGGAAACCAGGTGGAGATATATGAATTTAATCAGCACGGCATACCAAAGCTGCAACGGGGAGAGCTTGGAATGGTTTTTGCGCCGGGCGGTGAAGCCGTAGAGGCCACAGGCATTTATAGTGAAATAGTGTGTGAGGTGAAAGGGGTGCTGGGGACGAGATTCCCTGCGCGCAAAGGAAAACTGGTAGAAGTATACCAGATAAGGCAGAAGGAGGAACAATGAGGAATACCGGGATGAATTGGAATAAGCCTTCCATGGAGAAACTGAAGAGAGGAAGCGTGTTGGCAGCATTGATTGCGGCAGCGGCAGTCTTTGCCGTTATGCTGCAAATAGAAAAAAATCTGCTCCGTCAGGGAGAAAAGAAAACGGTGATTGTGGCGGTGTCGGGGATCCCCAAGGGACAGATACTGGAGGCCGGGGATGGGGAGCAGTGTTTCGTCTTGCAGGAGGTGGAGGTCGGTCTGATTCCTGAGAGCGCTGTACAGTCATTGGAGGCGTTGGACGGGAAGATGGCGGTTTATGGAATAGAAGCCGGGACAATACTGACCACAGGAATGCTTTCGGAGGTCAATGAAATCATTGAAGATATGGAGGAGCCGGTGATAGCAGGCTTCAAAGCAGATGATCTCTATCAGGTAGTGGGAGGAGTGTTGAGGAAGGGAGACAGAATTCATGTCTTTAGTGTCTCTGAGGAGCAGGGGGTGAGGCTGGTATGGGAAAACCTGTTTATACAGGCGGTTTTTGACCAGACCGGCAATCAGATTACAAATGATGATACCTTATCAGCTGCGCAGAGAATCAATGTCTTCATGGATAAGTGCGATATTGAAAGCTTTTATGCCCAGCTTTCCTCGGGAACACTCAGGGTAGTGAAGGTTTATGAGTGATTCTGCCCGGGAAAAGCTGTTGCTCTTATGTCAGGTAAAGGGGGGAAATAACATGAATAAAATAAAATGCTTCGCAGGAATGGTTATCCTTTTGTGCATGGTTCAATTGCCTGTGCTGAAGGTGGAGGCCACGGAAAAAACATTATATGAAAGTCCTTATGTGAGATTTTCCCCGGATGGCTGGGCCTGGACCTTTTGTGAGATACTGCCGTCGGGCGGAACAAGCGGAAGACCGGATTACTGGTATCAGGCAGGGGAAACCCAGTCCACGGGAATCCGGTCTTCGCTGAAAGAACTCCAGCCGGGGCAGCATTACTATGAAACACTCAGAGAAGGCGTGGTTCCGGTGGGAAAATGGGTGGTGGCATGGCCCAACGGACAATGCATCCATCCGGATACACCGAAGAGCTTTCACAATCTTTCCTTCAGAGAACAGCGTTGCCTGTCCGGGTACTATTCCGGCTGGCTTGCATACTGTGCGGACTGTAACCGACCGGTAGATGATGTGCTCATTTATGGCAGCAGGAAGGCGGTTTCCTCGGTGCATTTTTTGGATACGGAGCTGGATCATTACTATTTGTGTCCTACCTGCAGCCATTTGGAGCAAGGGAGCTCCATAAGGCACAGGTGTGCAGCCGTATCTTATAATATGTATAGAGTGGTATATGACAGCAATTCTGAGTATATGGGAAAAAGAATTACCGGTTTTGTGCCGGAAAGCTATCATATGTACAATAATGAAATCGTATTTGAGGGAACTGTCATTGTGCCGAATACGCATTTGAATCTAAACAGCTATGAACTGACAGGTTATACCTTTGCCGGCTGGAATACCAGGCCGGACGGAAGCGGAGTGGCATATGAAGACGGAGCAGAAATAAGGAATCTCAGCACGGAAAATTATGACAAGGATGGGGGAAGCGGTGAGGTTATTTTATATGCCCAGTGGATTGCCACTGTATCTGAACTGGTGATAGATCCCAATGGCGGCAGCTACCGCGGCTCGAGAGACAAGACGGCTGTCAGACAGACATACGGCGCGGCCTATATTTTTGAACAGGATGCGCTGATACCGCCGGAGGGGTATACGGTAGCATTTGAAAGCAACGGCGGCAATACAATTCCTCAAATCCGGAGCCGATATTCCTTTAAGAGATGGAGTCCGATGCAGCCCTTTGGTGGCAGCTTTCAGGATGGCAAGTATTTGTTTACCGCTGCCATGAATCATGTGGATGTAATCAAAGCAGTTTACAACAGAGAACCGGTGGAGCTTCCCACCCCTGAGAGAGAGGACTATGCCTTCGGGGGATGGTTTCGGGATGAGGAATGCACGGATTTTGCCGGTATGGGAGGAGCGGCTTTCCTGCCGGACCGGGATATCACTTTGTATGCAGGGTGGACAAAACTGCATATGGAGGCAGAGACGGTATATTACAGAGAGGAAGCTCTGGACGACTGGCGAACTGCCGGTTCTATCTGTCATGGGGTAAAAAATGAGAGAGGGGAGGGGGATAACCGATATGGTGTTCCTTCCGACGAGAGCGCAGTTCTTTATGCTACCGGTGCTGTGGATGTCCGGTTGACAATGGAGGATGAAAGGGAGAATTTTTTTCGTGTATGGAGGAGCGATGAGACCGATACTTCCATTCTCAGTGATGTCTATGAGGAACTGAAGAACACCGGGCAATCCGCGTCGGTTGAACAGTCCGTATGGTGTAAAATGATTGACAGTGAATCCGGAGTTGTCCCGGATACAGAAGAAAATTATAATGCAACCTATCTGTTGGAAAACAGCGGAACGGATGCTCAGATCTATCGGGTCAGGGCAGATGGTCTGTATACTCTTCGGGCTGCCGGCGGACAGGGTGGTGATTATGAGGGAAATTCAGGCGGTTATGGGGGAGAAGCCGCCATGACCGTCTATTTAAAAAAAGGAGAGGTACTCACTGTTACACTGGGAAAACAGGGAGCAGGAGCTGATGCCCCGAGAACCCCGGGAGGCTGTGAGGGCGGTGCATCCGGAACCAATGGTGCGGCGGGAGGAAGTGCCACCAGAATTCAGCTGACAGATTTATATGGTGTCACAACGGATCTGCTGGTGGCTGCCGGCGGAGGCGGCGCAGGCAGCAGGGAAAACGGATATCCTGCCTCCGACGGATATGCTACCCTGTACACGGTCAGGGACTATGCATCAGCGCTATCCCGGTACGGATTGGTGGAGGATGTAGCACACTGCGACGGAATTTTGACCGGGGGAGGAGGCGGAGGAGGGGGCTTTTTCCATGGCACCGGAGGCAGTGTGACAGTACACACGCATTCAGACAGACCAGTCTGGTCCGGCTCCTACAATGGCCAGGCGGCAAATGTCACAGGCTTATGTACCGGCTGGCAGTGGACTTCGGGGGGAACTCATTATGGACATGTGACAGGGGCTTCCTGTGAGCATTATGGTCATTGGGGAATCGTGAACGGCGTGTGTGCCCAGGCCTGTAATATGGACGACGGAAGCTGGTGGTATCTGTGCAGATGTAATGTGTGCGGGCAGCGAAATTCCCCACATGTGAAAGAAACCTATTACTATACCTGTAATGACTGCGGTGTCTATCTGGATAAAAACAGCTCTCATGTCCATCCTTCCTATTGGACCCTGACGTGTACGAAGCTTGAAGGGGTGACAGTGGATGGGACAGCTCCTTCCTATGGAGGTCTGTCTTATATAAATACGCAGGATTGTCATTATGGAGGAAATGTAGAATATGATAATTGTCATCAGGGAGACGGCTATGTGTCTGTGACGGCTGACACAGTCGGATTCACCGAAACCGGTCTGATTGCCGCAATTCCCGCACGGGATATGGCAAAGCCTGATGCAGTGTCCAATATTACCTTTGAGGTGATAGAGGGGGTTACGGTTATTAAATGGAGTGAACCCGAGGGGAATGCTTCCGTTTATTATTTCTTCGGGGAAAGCTACTGCCGGGAGGGCGCCGGGATGAAGAAGAGACTGACCACAAATATCCTTTCACAGAAGGTGGATACGGCGATTGCGGGATATTACTATATGTGCGATGAAAATGCGGAAGTTTCCGCAGATTATCTGCGAAAAATTGTGGAGAGTGAGGAAAGGTATACCTATGAGGAGAGGAATGCCGCTCTTTTTTCCCAAGGCTTAGGTTTTAGCAAAGATTGCAGACTGGATACAGAGGATGTGGGGAACTGCGGAAACAGGGCCTATGACCCGGCCGGAACCTTTGTACATATCGCAGCGGCAGACGTGGCCGGAAATGTGTCGGATACGGTTACTGTCAGACTGAAGCATGGGGCTGTTCCCTGGGGTCTGGAGACCGGCCCCCTGAGGCTGGACAGTGTAGTCGCAGGGAAGGATAACAAAAATGTATGGTATGCCGGCAGGGAACGAACCTGGTATGTCAAAGCAGATGGAGAGACGCCTTTTTTGCTGGCCTTCGAATCTTATATGGCGGGAACGGCGAGGGAGGATTACCAGATTAATTATCAGATACTGGATGCGCGTACGGCGGAGGGTATCAGCCAGAAGTATACAATTATGATTCCGTATGCCGTGCCGGTGACCCGGACAGGGGAACTGGACAGCTCCGAATTTCTGAGAAGGGCAGCTGGTGACTCTGTGCTGGGAGAAGGTACCTATCTTTCCGTCTCCAGAAGCAACAATGCTGCGGATGTCAGCTTTTGTGGTGCATTTACCCTGGCAGGGGAGATGGATGGAAGGGAGATTGTCCTGACACCGGTGGCAGGGGCGGATTTCGCGGGAGATACAATATATTCGGATTGGTCGGAGGACATGGGCCATTCCCTGACAGTCATAGCAGACGGAAAGGGACCTGTTATCGGGGGACTGGACCGTCTGGAGGAACAGACACTGCTGGACAGAAATGAGGGAGAGGTATGGCTGGAGATTACAGCGGCAGATGCGTTGTCCGGTATGGCGGAATTTTATGTTCAGGTGGAGAACAGGGACAATTTTGTGCAACAGACTTTCTATTCAGAGAATGATGTTGTCAGGATAGAACTGACGGAGCTTTCGCCTCTCTTTTCGGGCACCTTCACTGTCACCGGCTACGCCAGGGACAAGGTGGGAAATGAGACGAAGGTGACATATCAGGTTACGGAATTTGCACTGGAAACCGGAATCGAGAGGATTCTGGAACCCCATGCCCCGGTCTTTAAGGGAGGAGAAAGTGGAATCCTTACCATTACCACATACGGATATGCGGACAGGGTGGAGGTTATCTTTCCGGAGGAAATGACGGCCCTGAATCCCGAATTAAACCGGATAATTGATTATACGGAGATGCAGTGCTATAAACAGGAGTCCCGTGTACAGTTCATGGTACCCTTATATACGCCGGAAAATTCTGCTTACAGAGTAACGGTGCGGGCCTATAAAGGGAATAGCAGGCTGGAGGAGCACCCGGTAATCAGCACGGTTACCATATCCGGCAGTGTGCTGGATGAGCTGAGGACGAGATTGCGATGAGCGGTGTGTGTTGGGGAATTATCGGGGGGTGTTTTACCTTTGCCTGTGTCATGGATTACAGGACCCGTACGGTTTATAATTTTGTCTGGTGGATATCGGGAGCAGCGGCTCTTGTGCTTTTGTTTCAAAGAAGACCGGGACCTGACCCGGAGCAGTGGATTGAGCTTGCGGTATTCCTTGGTCTGCAGTTGTTTTTGTTTTCCACAATGTATGGCAGGGCGGACTGTTATGCCTTCTGCGTCTGTGGGATTGCAGAGGCAGCAGCAGGGATGGGACTGAAAGGTTACCTGATTCATATGCTGCTTTCTTTTTTCCTTCTGGCGCTGGTTCAGGGGATGCGTCGCAACATCGCAGAGACGGGAAATTTGAAATATCCTGTTCCTTTTTTGCCATACATTACGCTTGCTTTCTGGACGCTGCTTTGGTATCATAATATTTGCTGATGGGCTCGGCATAATTACGTTTATATTTGTATTCTCCGGGGAGCAAGGGAGGGCGGCATGATTACGGTTTCCTTGTGTATGATTGTAAAAAATGAAGAGAGAATATTGAGAAGGTGTCTGGACAGTGTGGCAGATCTGGCGGATGAAATTGTGATTGTGGACACCGGCTCCGAGGATGCTACGAAGGAGATTGCAGCGGGGTACGGAGCCGCGGTTTATGACTTCCCATGGATAGATGATTTCAGTGCGGCGAGGAACTTTGCATTTTCCAAGGCTACAAAGGACTATATCTATTCCGCCGATGCCGACGAGGTGCTGGATGAGGAAAACCGCAGGAGATTTCAGCTGTTAAAGGAGAAGCTGCTTCCTGAGATAGAAATTGTCCAGATGAAATACAAAAATCAGCTAAGGTTTGACACGGTTTATAACTATGATGAGGAGTATCGGCCGAAGCTGTTCAAGCGTCTCAGGGAATTTGTCTGGGAGGCTCCGATACATGAAACGGTTCGCCTGTTGCCGGTGGTTTATGACAGTGATATTGTAATAGAGCATCTTCCCGAGGCGAGCCATGCAAAACGGGATTTGAATAATTTTTACCGGCATATAACCAAAGGGTACCGGCTGCCGGCAAGGCTTCATACCATGTACGCCAGAGAATTGCTGATGGCGGGGGATAAAGAGGATTTTGCCCGGGCTGCAAAGGTGTTTGAGGATTCTGCCGCGGATGAAAGCAGGAGCAGCGAGGAGGTTGCGGAGGCCTGCTGCGTGATGGCCCATGCCGCCAGACTTGCGGGAGATACGGCGAAATTTCTGAAATACACGTCGAAGATTCTGGCGGGGGAAGCCAACTCTGAGATTTGTGCGGAACTGGGATATTTTCATGAGTCCCGGGGGGATTATGAGGAAGCGGCAGTATGGTTTTATAATGCCGTATACGAGACTCGTCCTGTTTTGAACCTTCGGGCAGGGGGAACTGACGCGCTGGAAGGACTGATACGCTGTTATGAGAAGCTGGGATGTCCGGAACAGGTCGGAATTTACCGTGAAGAATTGGAAAAACGGATAACAGAGGGAGCGAAAGAATAGAATGAAGTGGGAAGAAAATGTACGTAAGGTAGTACCCTATATTGCAGGAGAACAGCCGAAAAGAAAGGACATCATTAAGCTGAATACCAACGAATGTCCTTACCCTCCGGCACCCGGCGTAAAAAGGCTTGCAGCGGAGCTGGACTGTGATGCCATGCGCCTCTATCCGGATTCCAACAGCACACCGCTGGCGGAAGCCCTGGCGGAATACTATCATGTGAATCAGAATCAGGTATTCGTGGGGGTTGGCTCAGATGACGTTCTGGCCATGGCCTTTATGACCTTTTTTAACAGCGACAGGCCGATTCTGTTTCCGGATGTGACCTATTCCTTTTATGATGTGTGGGCGGATTTGTACAAAATACCTTATCGGATCTGCCCACTGGATGAGAACTGGCGCATTCGTCCCCAGGATTATGAGCAGCCCAACGGAGGCGTGATATTCCCGAATCCCAATGCACCTACCGGCATACTGGAGAGTATTGAGACGGTGGAGAGAATCATTGCAGCCAACAGGGATGTAGTGGTGATTGTGGATGAAGCATACATAGATTTCGGTGGAGTCAGCGTACTTCCGCTGATAGAAAAATACGATAATCTGCTGGTGGTACAGACCTTTTCCAAGTCCAGGGCTATGGCAGGAATGAGAATCGGTTTCTGTATCGGCAATGAAAAGCTTATCGCTTATCTGAACGATGTGAAGTTTTCGTTTAATTCCTATACGATGAATCGTCCGGCCCAGATGCTGGGGGTGGAAGCGGTACGGGATGATGCCTATTTTAAGACAATTACATCGAAGATTATTGGGACAAGGGAACGTGTAAAAAAGGAACTGAAGGAATTGGGCTTTACCTTCACCGATTCCAAGGCGAATTTTCTGTTTGCCACCCACGAGAGGATTCCGGCGCAGCAGATTTTCCAGGCACTCAGAGAAGCCGGTATTTATGTGAGGTATTGGAATAAACCGAGGATTTCCGACTACCTCAGAATTACCATAGGTACGGAGGAACAGATGGATTGCATGCTTGCTTTCCTGAAAAAATATGTGGCAGAATATCAGTAAAGGATAGGAGAGAGAAATGATTAAGAATATTTTCAAAGGAATAGTTATCGGTATCGCAAACATTGTTCCCGGAGTCAGCGGCGGCACCATGATGGTGGCTATGGGTATCTACGACAAGCTGATTCATTGTATTACTCATCTGTTCAGTGAATTCAAGAAAAGCATTCTGTTCGTCTGGCCCATTGCTCTTGGTATGGTAGTGGCTATTGCCGGAAGCTCCTTCGGGCTGACATGGCTGTTTGACAACTTTCCACTGCAGACCAATCTGCTCTTTGTGGGGCTGATTCTGGGAGGCCTTCCTGCTATCTACGGCAAAGTAAAGGGGAAGAAAGTAAAGGTCGGACATATGATTGCAGGTCTTCTGTTCTTCGCGTTGGTTGCGGGTATGGCTGTCATGGGAGAACCTGTGGAGAACAAAGCGGAACTGACCTTTAATCTGGTCAATACCCTAAAGCTTGTGGGCGTGGGAATTATCGCTTCTGCTACCATGATTATACCCGGGGTCAGCGGCTCTATGGTGCTGATGCTTCTGGGATTTTATTTCCCGGTTTTGAATGCCATCAAGGAGCTGGTAGCTGCTCTTATCAAATTTGATGTTCCTGTAATTCTGAGCAACTGTGGTATTCTGGTTCCATTTGGAATCGGTATTGTGGCAGGTGTCTTCGGCATTGCAAAGCTGATGGAGATTGTCTTTGAAAAGTTCCCCCTTTATGCTTATTGGGCAATTATCGGACTGATTGTGGCGTCCCCCATTGCCATTCTTTTACAGGGTACTTACACTGCAGTAACCGTTTTGGGCGTGGTGACAGGTGCCATTTCTCTGGCAGCAGGCTTTGTTGTTGCAATGAAACTGGGAGAATAACTAATGAACTACGGAAGGGTGTAATCTAATATGAAAGCATATCAAGGCTTTGCCGGGGTGTATGATGAACTTATGGACAATGCGCCTTACCGGGAGTGGGCTGAAAGGCTGGATTGTCTTATCAGAAAATACGGAGTATCCCTTCCGGAGAGAGATGCGGAGGCCCTCCTTGACTCTGAGAAAAATCTGGTGCTGGATCTGGGATGCGGCACGGGAACCATGGCGGAACTCATGTATCAGAAGGGGTATGATATGGTGGGCGTAGATATCTCTGAGGAGATGCTGGGCGTCGCCATGGAAAAGAAGGAAAAGAGCGGTTCGGAGATTCTTTATTTGCAGCAGGATATGAGAGAGCTTGAATTGTACAGTACGGTTGGTACGATTTACAGTGTGTGCGATTCCCTGAATTATATCCTGGAGGAGGAAGAACTGCTCAGGATTTTCTCGCTGGTAAACAATTATCTGTTCCCAGGGGGAGTTTTCATTTTTGACTTCAATACGGTATATAAATATCGGGAAGTGATCGGAGATACAGTGATTGCGGAGAATCGGGAGGATTGCAGTTTCATTTGGGAAAACTATTATGATCCTGAAGAAGAATTGAACGAATATGACATGACCTTTTTTATTCGTGAGGGCGAATTGTTCCGACGCCATACGGAGACGCATTTTCAGAGGGGGTATACCCCGGCTCAGATGCAGAGGCTTCTGGAACAGGCAGGGTTGCAGGTACTGGAGATGCGGGATGCAGACAGCGGCGGTCCCGTGTGTGAAGAGAGTGAGCGTATCTATGCGGTTGCCCGGGAGAAGGACAAGGCAGCTCACAGTTAACGGAAAAAGGAAGCAAAAGTACCTCTGATACAGAATACCGAAAGAAGATTTGAAAAGAGAGCTTCCGGGAGGGTGAAATTGGAAGATTATATGGTGCGCGCAACCGCAGCTGATGCGCAGATAAGGGCTTTTGCCTGTACTACCAGGGATATGACGGAAAAGGCCAGACAGATTCATAACACTAGTCCGGTCATAACTGCTGCTCTGGGCAGGCTGATGAGTGCAGGAGCCATGATGGGGAGTATGCTTAAGGGAGAAAAGGAACTGTTGACCCTGCAGATTAAGGGGGACGGACCGGTCCGTGGACTGACGGTGACTGCGGATTCCAAGGGAAACGTCAAGGGATATCCGGAGGTGCCCGACGTTATTCTCCCGGCCAATGAAAAGGGAAAATTTGATGTTGCCGGTGCCATCGGTAAGGGACAGCTGAGCGTGATTAAGGATATGGGTTTAAAAGAGCCCTATGTGGGGCAGACTTTATTACAGACAGGAGAGATAGCGGAAGACCTGACCTATTATTTTGCGGCTTCTGAGCAGGTACCGTCCTCCGTGGGGCTGGGGGTTCTTATGAACCGGGACAATACCGTCTGTCAGGCGGGGGGATTCATAATTCAGCTGATGCCTTTTGCAGCTGAGGCTGTGATTGAGAAGCTGGAGCAGAATTTACAGAGAGTCAGCTCCGTAACTGCAGTATTAAAAGAGGGAAATACACCGGAGCAGATGCTGGAAATGCTTCTGGAGGGACTGGAGCCCGAAATCACTGAAAAGATGCAGGTGGCATTCTCCTGTAACTGTAGCAGAAGGAAAATAGAAAAGGTATTGATCAGCCTGGGTGGGACTGAGATTCAGGACATGATAGATGAGGGTAAGGAAATAGAAGTAAGCTGTCATTTTTGCAATACACAGTATAAATTCAGTGTGGAAGAGCTGGAAACAATTCTTCGCCAATGTAAATAGAGAAAGAGGCAGACGTGAGACAGGGATTCATTAAGGTTGCGGCAGTAACGCCGAAAATTAAGGTGGCGGACCCGATATATAACAGGGAAGCAATCTGCAGGGAGATGGACAGGGCAGCAGAACACGGAGCAAAGATAATTGTATTTCCGGAGCTTTGCCTGACCGGGTATACCTGTGGGGACTTATTTTTACAGCAGCTTCTGCTGCAGGAGTCAGGAAGGCAGCTGCTTAAGCTTGCAGATGCAACAAAGGGGAAGGATGCGCTGGTGATGGTAGGATTGCCCGTAGAGAGGGACGGCAAACTCTACAATGTGGCTGCGGTGCTCCAAAACGGCGTAATACTGGGCATGGTACCCAAGGCAAATATCCCCTCCTATGCGGAATTTTATGAAGGCAGACATTTTTCCCAAGGGAATGAAGAGCCGGTAGAAATTAATTTTATGGGAAGGACAGTTCCCATGGGCACCAATCTGCTGTTTGTCTGTGACAATATTCCGGAGCTTGCTGTAGCCTGCGAGATTTGTGAGGATTTGTGGGTGGCAAATCCCCCCGGCACAAACCATGCCCTGATGGGGGCAACGGTGATGGCCAATCTCTCAGCCTCAAACGAGACGATTGGTAAGGATGAGTACAGAGAACTGCTGGTCAAATCCGGAAGTGCCAGACTGATATGCGGATATATTTATGCGTCCTCCGGTGAAGGAGAATCCACACAGGATCTTGTGTTCGGAGGTCACGTTCTGATTGCGGAGAACGGTACCATACTTGCGCAGGCGAAGCGCTTTCAAAATCAAATTCTGTATGCTGACCTGGATGTGCAGAAGCTGACTTCAGACAGAAGAAAGATGGGCACCTTCGGGAAGGAACCCAAGAGTGTATACAAAAAGGTGCATTTTTCTTTTGAATTGACGGAAACGGAATTGGAAAGACAATTTAGCCGTATGCCCTTTGTCCCGGCAGAAGAAGGGAAGAAAAGGCAGCGGTGTGAAGAGATTCTTTCCATCCAATCCTACGGATTGAAAAAGAGATATGAACACATCGGTATTTCCACTGCCGTGCTGGGCATCTCTGGGGGACTGGATTCCACTCTGGCGCTGCTTGTTACAGTGCGTGCATTTGATATGCTGGGACTGGACAGAAAAGGAATTTATGCGATAACGATGCCCTGCTTCGGAACTACGGACAGAACCTATGACAATGCCTGCAGACTGGCAGAGGTCCTGGGCGTGACTTTGCAGACAGTGGATATCAGAGAATCCGTGCAGGCCCATTTTCGTGATATCGGACAGAATGAGAATATCCATGATGTAACCTATGAAAACAGTCAGGCCAGAGAACGGACTCAGGTCCTCATGGATCTTGCCAATAGGGTGAATGGTCTTGTCATCGGCACCGGAGATATGTCAGAACTGGCTTTAGGGTGGGCAACCTATAACGGCGATCATATGTCTATGTATGGTGTAAATGCCGGTGTTCCCAAAACCCTGGTGCGCCATCTGGTAAAGTATTATGCGGATACTTGTGACGACTGTGAGCTGAGGGAGGTTCTGGAGGATGTGCTGGACACGCCGGTAAGTCCGGAACTGCTTCCTCCCAAGGAGGGTAAAATCGCCCAGAAGACAGAGGAGCTGGTAGGCCCTTATGAATTGCACGATTTCTTTCTGTATTATGTGTTGAGATGCGGATATGCGCCCGCAAAGCTTTACAGGGTGGCAAGGCATGCCTTTAAAGGAAGCTATTCCGATGAGGAGCTTCTCAAGTGGATGAAAAATTTTTACAGAAGATTCTTTCAGAATCAGTTTAAGCGCTCCTGTATGCCCGACGGGCCGAAGGTGGGAAGTGTTGCCCTCTCCCCCCGAGGGGATTGGAGGATGCCGTCGGATGCCTGTGCCAGGCTGTGGCTGGAGGAAGCAGAGAAGTGCGGGGAACAGCAATAAAGCCGGGATGGAACCGGGAGCAAGCAGTTCGAAAGCAGGGAGACTGTGTACAGGTAAGTCGGAAAGCAGAGCAACGGGCATAAAATACGGACGCATATGCGCCCGTACATAGAGAAGCAATTTGACGGTCACTGGGACAACATAGCTTTATCCAGCGAGGTTTGAAGCGTTTCCAGCAATACCAGGGAAGTATACTTGTTGTCGGAGGAATAGGTGACACCTTCCAAGGTCTGCAGTTCATAGACCTGATTACAGATAGATTCAAAGGTTGGCTCCAGCAAAGGATACATTGTGGTGACCGCATCATTCAGGTTTACCATCCTGATGGAGGTGATGGTGTTTCGGTCCACCACGACTTCTACATCAATCGTATCATTTCCCAGTACGAGTTCTGTGGTGTAGACACCCGGTATGTAGATGGGTACTGCGTTTACGGCTGCCGCCGGATTGTTTTTATCAGGCTGCCCGTCTTTTTTGTCCGGCAGGAACATCATGACCAGCAGGATGAGGAACAGAATACCCAGAGCAGCGAAGATTCCGGTGTAAATCAGTTCCTTCATGTGAAGTACGACGATTTTGGTTTTTGCGCTCATTTGAATTCCCCTTGGCTTCAAAAGATTAGGTTTCTTTATATTAAGCTATGTATGGCAGATACGGATTATGCATCTTTTGTTGATTTACCCATTGACAGGGAGGGCAGTCCGTTGCTATGATAAGGAGAGGACAAGGGCGTTCTATAAGGGGATAGGACTGCCCTTTTGTTGTGCCGAAAATCTATCAGGGATTCTCGGAGAATGGAGGTCGCGTGATGAAAAGCAATACAAGAGAGGATGTATTGAGACTGGTAGAGGAGGAAGATGTGGAGTTCATCCGGCTACAGTTTACAGATATGCTTGGCAATCTGAAAAATACGGCAATCACTGTGAATCAACTGGAAAATGCGCTGAATAACCGCTGCACCTTTGACGGCTCAGCCATTGACGGATTTGTGGGAATTGAGGAATCGGATATGTATCTGTATCCGGATTTTTCCACCTTTGAGATATTTCCCTGGAGGCCGCAGCAGGGAAAGGTGGCGAGAATGCTGTGCGATGTACACCGGCCTGACGGACAGCCCTTTGAGGGAGATCCCAGAAGAGTTCTGAAACGTGCCATTCAGGATGCAGGCGATATGGGTTATACCTTTGAGGTTGGACCCGAGTGCGAATTCTTCCTGTTTAACACAGATGAGAATGCCATGCCCACCACCAGGACAAGAGAGCAGGCAGGTTACTTTGACCTGGGCCCTCTGGATGAGGGAGAGAACGCAAGGCGTGATATTGTCATGACTCTGGAGGATATGGGACTTATTATGGAGTCTTCTCATCATGAGATGGCACCTGCCCAGCATGAAATAGATTTTCGATATGATGAAGCGCTGAAGACGGCGGACAATATTATGACCTTTAAACTGGCGGTCCGCACCATTGCAAAGCGCCATGGCTTACACGCAACCTTCATGCCGAAGCCCAAGTACGGAGTAAACGGTTCCGGCATGCATATCAATATGTCTCTTCATAAGGACGGTAAAAACATTTTCGGAGATAAGAACGATCCTAACGGACTGAGCCGTGACGGATATTATTTTATCGGCGGTATTATGAAGCATATCAAAGGAATGGCCGCCATTACAAATCCACTGGTGAATTCCTACAAGCGTCTTGTGCCCGGTTATGCGGCTCCTGTCTATATTGCCTGGAGCACTACAAACAGAAGTCCACTGATACGAATACCGGCCGGGAGAGAGGAGGAGACAAGGATAGAACTGAGAAGTCCCGATTCCGCGGCAAATCCGTATCTTACCCTGGCGGTATGCCTGAAAGCAGGGCTGGATGGCATCATAAATAAAATTGAACCTCCGAAGAGTGTTGATTGTAATATTTATAACATGACAGAGACAGAGAGACAGGCGCTGAAGATTGAGACTCTTCCGGGAACTCTGGCAGAAGCGGTAGAAGAGTTAAAGAAGGACAAGTTTATACTGGATGTACTAGGGGAGCATATTGCAGGAAATTATATCGCCATGAAGGAAGCAGAATGGCAGAAATACCGTGCCCATGTCAGCGAATGGGAGATTCAGGAGTACCTGTACAGGTATTAGGACACAATCCGGTTGAAAAGGCTCTATACGGAAGATAGGGGTACGGAGGTGGTTCTTTGACTAACATAATTGTGACATTGCCGAGGCTTGAAGATGCAAAGAACCTCAAGAATATTCTGGTGAGGAACGGTTATTCGGTGACCGGCATCTATACCACAGGTGCTCAGGCAATCAGCTGTGCAGACGGACTGAATGATGGGATTATTGTCTGCAGTTATAAGCTTACGGACATGGTTTATTCAGAACTGCATGAATGTCTGCCACAGGGCTTTGAAATGCTGCTGATGGCTTCCGACCATTTGCTCAGTGAATGCGAGGGAAGCGGGATTGTGTGCCTTTCCATGCCCTTGAAGGTATACGATCTGATAAGCACAGTGAGCATGCTGGCAGAGGGGATAGAACGAAGGCGCAGGAGAGCAAAACAAAAACCAAAGGTGCGTAATGCAGAGGAAGAGAGGGCCATTCAGGAGGCAAAGGCTCTTCTCATGGAGAGAAATCACATGACGGAGGAGGAAGCTCACAGATACCTGCAAAAATGCAGTATGGACAGCGGTACGAATATGGCAGAGACCGCGCTGATGGTTTTGGCTGTAAAATGACGGAAAGGATAAAGCAGAAAATGAAGTTTACAAAAATGCACGGATGCGGAAATGATTACGTTTACGTCAATGGGTTTCTGGAGCAGATCTCTCAGGAGGAGAAACCTGAGCTGGTGAGGCGCTTGAGCGACAGACACTTCGGCATCGGCGGCGACGGAGTGATATTTATCAATCCATCGCCGGAAGCGGACTTTGAGATGGAAATGTATAATGCGGACGGTACCCGGGCCCAGATGTGCGGGAACGGCATCCGCTGTGTGGCTAAATTCGTATATGACAAGGGACTTACGGATAAAGAGGAGATTTCGGTCATCAGCGCCGGAAGCATAAAGAGGCTTAGTCTGACGCTGGAAGGGAAAAATGCCGAAACCGGAACCCGGGGGACAGTAAAGAGTGTCCGCGTGGATATGGGAAGTCCGGTGTTGAAGGCAGCGGAAATTCCTGTGATTTCGGATAACGATACTGTGGTTGACGAGTTAATCTATGTGGACGACAGGGAATACAGAATGACCTGCGTTTCCATGGGGAATCCACATGCGGTAGTCTATATGAACGGAGTGGCGGATATGAATCTGGAAAGTATCGGACCTTCTTTTGAAAACCATGTTCGCTTTCCTGAACGCGTCAATACGGAGTTCGTGGAGGTATTGGACAGACAAACCGTATTTATGCGTGTCTGGGAGCGCGGAACCGGGGAAACTCTGGCCTGTGGTACCGGCTGCTGTGCGACGGCTGTGGCCTGTGTCCTGAACGGGTTGACGGAGAACCGGATAACGGTGAAGCTGTTGGGCGGTGAATTACAGATTGAATGGAATCGCGAGGAGAACACAGTTTATATGACAGGGCCTGCAGAGACAGTATTTGAAGGAGAGGTAGACATATGATAAGCATTAATGAAAACTATTTAAAACTTCCCGGCAGCTATCTTTTTTCCACCATCGGCAGAAAGGTAAGGGAATACAGCGAGGCGCATCCCGAGAAGAAGGTGATTCGTCTTGGAATAGGCGATGTGACACAGCCGCTGGCGCCTGCCATTATTGAGGCGCTGCACAAGGCGGTGGATGAGATGGGCAGTCAGGATACCTTTCGCGGGTATGCGCCGGATCTGGGTTATGAGTTTTTGAGAAACACCATTGCCCAAAATGACTATCAGGCAAGGGGCTGCGAGATTGCTGCGGATGAAATCTTTGTATCTGACGGAGCAAAGAGTGACTCTGCAAATATTCAGGAGATATTCAGTGCGGACAGCAGAATCGCCGTATGCGATCCCGTGTATCCTGTCTATGTGGATTCCAATGTTATGGCGGGTAGGGCCGGAGATTACAATGCTGAGAGGCAGACCTGGAGCAATGTGATTTATATGCCCTGTACTGCAGAGAATGGTTTTGCTCCGGAGCTTCCAAGTCAGACACCGGATTTGATTTATCTCTGTTTTCCCAACAATCCTACAGGAGCAGCAATTACAAAGGCACAGCTTCAGGACTGGGTGGATTATGCCAACAGAGTAGGGGCGGTTATTATTTATGATGCCGCTTACGAGGCCTATATTTCTGAGGAGGACATTCCTCACAGCATCTACGAGTGCGACGGTGCACGTACCTGTGCAATTGAGCTTCGTTCCTTTTCGAAAAATGCAGGTTTTACGGGAGTGCGCCTGGGATTTACTGTGATTCCGAAGGAGTTGAAATGCGGTGAGGTGTCACTTCATTCACTGTGGGCCAGAAGGCATGGGACAAAGTATAACGGTGCGCCGTACATCGTTCAGCGTGCAGGCGAGGCTGTTTACTCCGAGGCTGGAAAAGCCCAGTTAAAAGCCCAGGTGGCTTATTATATGAACAATGCGCACTATATATATGAGGGGCTAAAGGAGGCGGGTTATACTGTTTCCGGCGGTGTCAATGCCCCGTATATCTGGTTGAAGGCCCCCAAGGGAATGAGCAGCTGGGAGTTCTTTGACTGCCTGCTGGAGAGGGTAAATGTGGTGGGAACGCCGGGCTCCGGATTCGGACCTCACGGAGAAACCTATTTCCGTCTGACGGCATTTGGCAGTTATGAGAACACAGTGGAAGCGGTTGACAGAATTAAGGGCTTACAGCTTTAGAACGAGGATGGAGGAGCGGAAGGTGACAGGGGAGAACAGGAAGAAGGTTATGGGAATACTGACGGGAATTCTGACGGTTGTGTCGGTTCTTGTAATGTATTTAACCCATCGCAGGGTTCCGTTTATGATGGATGACCTGTGGTATTCCACAATACTTTCCGACGATACACCGATTCAGTCCCTGGCCGACATTGTGAAGAGCCAGATCTGGCACTATCATAATTGGGGCGGCAGGAGTATGACCCATGGGATTCTGCAGCTGACATTGCTGGCGGGGGAACAGGTGGCGGACATATTAAATATCGTAATTACCCTGCTGCTTGCCGGTACTGTCTGCCTGGTAGCCCGGGAGAAGCACTTATGGGCTTTTTTCGGGGCAATGGGGATGATGCTTGGATTGAACGCCAACTGGAAAATGAGCATGTTCTGGCAGGCAGGTGCGGCAAATTACCTGTACATAACTGTCTTTATATTGCTTTTTGCATTCTGTTATCTGAGAGAGGTGGGGGAGGAAACCGGCCTGCGTCCGTTGCCGGGGATTACCCTGTGGATTGTTCCGCTGGGAATTCTGGCGGGATGGAGCAATGAAAATATGGGACCTGTGGTATGGCTCTTAAGCGTGGTGGTTATACTGGCCACGGCGAAGAAGGAGAAGAAGGTTCCCTGTTGGATGCTGCTGGGCAGTATCTTCAGTTTGCTTGGGAGTATTATGGTTATTGCTGCACCGGGGAATTTTGTGCGCAGCAGTCAGGTGCCTGAGAACAGTTATGGATTTCTGTGGCGTATTTTTCTGCGATGTTATGCTGAGAGTAAGGCGGCGATGGAATATCTGTTTCCCACACTTCTTGTCCTTGCGGCGGTACTTTTGATTGGGAAATTTGCCCTGAAGATTGAGATTGGAAGACAGAATCTGCTTTTACTGCTTATGGCTCTTTTGAGCTGGGGTGCAATGGGAATGTCCCCGCACTATCCGGACAGGGCTTCTTTCGGCACGATGATGCTTCTCATATGTGTCATTCTGTCCATGACAGGGAAAATACTCAGAAAAAGAGCGGATCTGTCATGGCCCCTGTGGACAGGGGCTGTGTTCATATGGTTGCGGGGGATGTACTCCTGCGGCGAGTTCCTGGCGATATGCTGGGGATGGATCAAATAAAAACACAAATGTGAGATATTTTATCTTGCAAAGTAA
This sequence comes from Acetatifactor sp., assembly GCA_051880315.1. Lineage (GTDB taxonomy): Bacteria > Bacillota > Clostridia > Lachnospirales > Lachnospiraceae > Acetatifactor. The sequence goes on along the minus strand of JBJENR010000059.1, from coordinate 111,774 downwards.
AAATAAGTGTGCTAATATTACTGACATAAAAAATGCAATGAAGGAGACTCTGACCGAGGAAAACGACAGGAAGACGGCGTCACCGACTGAGAGCGCTGTCAGCGGGAGACGGTACAGGGAACACTCCGGAGCAGGTTACCTGAACAGGAAACTTATTAGGGCAGCACGTGGGCATGCGTTAAATGCGAGAGAGGGTCGCCGGGGAATATCTTTGATGGAAGATACGGCGTCAATGCGGGTGGTACCGCGGATGTGTATGAGCATTCGTCCCGGAATACAGGAAACTGTGTTCCGGGACTTTCTTTTTTACGGCAAGAAAATATCATGAAAGGAACGGAGGAAATTATGAAAAATTGTTACAGGGATCTGACGGTAGGAGAAATTGGTGAACAGCACATGGGACAGAGCCTGCGGATGGCAGGGTGGGTGGAAAACATCAGGGATCATGGCGGAGTTTCCTTTATTGATCTGCGTGATATGTACGGCGTGCTGCAGGTGGTGCTTCGAAGCCCGGAATTGTTAAAGGGCTTGACAAAGGAGACCTGCATCAGCGTCTGCGGACTGGTGGAAAAGAGAGATGAGGAAACCTATAATCCCAAGATTCCCACAGGAACCATTGAACTGGAGGCTCAGGAAATCACGGTGCTGGGCAAGGTGTTCCAGCAGCTGCCCTTTGAGGTGATGACCTCCAGGGAAACCAGAGAGGAGGTTCGCTTAAAGTACCGCTATCTGGATTTGAGAAACCGCAAGATGCGGGACAACATTCTGTTTCGTTCCCGGGTGATTGCCTTCCTTCGCCAGAAAATGACAGAGCTTGGTTTTGTGGAGATTCAGACCCCTATTCTCTGTGCATCCTCTCCCGAGGGTGCAAGGGACTATATTGTACCTTCCAGAAAATATAAGGGAAAGTTTTACGCGCTGCCGCAGGCACCTCAGCAGTATAAGCAGCTTCTGATGGCATCGGGAATTGACAGGTACTTTCAGGTTGCCCCCTGCTTTCGCGATGAGGATGCCAGAGCCGACCGATCTCCCGGAGAGTTTTATCAGCTTGATTTTGAGATGAGCTTTGCAACGCAGGAGGATGTGTTCAAGGTGGGTGAGGAGGTACTCTCCGCCACTTTTGAAAAATTTGCGCCGGAAGGATATGCTGTGACAAAAGCACCTTACCCTGTAATCAGCTATAAACAGGCGATGCTGGAATTCGGCTGCGATAAGCCGGATCTTCGCAATCCTCTTCGTATCATTGACCTGACGGACTTTTTCCAGAAGTGTACGTTTAAACCCTTCCTCAACAGAACCGTGCGTGCCATAAAGGTGCATGCGGAAATGAGTAAGGGATTCCATGAAAAGCTACTGCAGTTTGCCATGGGAATGGGAATGGGCGGCTTAGGCTATCTGGAGGTAGCAGAGGATTTGTCTTACAAGGGCCCTATTGACAAGTTTATTCCGGCTGAATTGAAGGAGGAGCTTCGCGGTCTGGCAGGTCTGGAGGTAGGAGATACCATCTTCTTCATTGCCGACAAGGAGGACAAAGCATGCTTTTATGCGGGAAAGCTTCGCAACGAGCTGGGGGAAAAACTGGAACTGACAGAAAAGAATGCATTCCGTTTTTGTTATGTCAATGATTTCCCCATGTATGAGCTGGACCCGGAGACAAAGCAGCCGGGCTTTACCCACAATCCTTTCTCCATGCCCCAGGGAGGACTGGAGGCGCTGGAGACACGTGACCCTTTGGAGATTCTGGCTTATCAGTACGACATTGTGTGCAATGGGATTGAATTGTCCTCAGGTGCTGTCAGAAATCATGATATGAATATCATGGTGAAAGCATTTGCACTGGCAGGTTATGACGAAGAAACTCTGAAGGAAAAGTTTGGTGCCCTGTATCAGGCATTCCAGTTCGGTGCGCCGCCGCATGCGGGAATGGCACCCGGTATTGACCGTATGCTGATGCTGTTGAGGGGGGAGGAGAATATCCGTGAGGTAATAGCTTTCCCTATGAGCGGGTCCGCCCAGGATTTGATGTGCGGAGCACCCGGAGAGGTTACGGAGCAGCAGTTAAGAGAAGTTCACATCAAGGTGAGGGAATAATTTTTGGCTTCCCCGGACAACTTGCTATCGGTAGGAAATATATGATACAATGAGTTGAAAAAATTTATTGCAATCAGTGGGTTTTTTAGGAGCTTGTGACAAAACGGGAGCAAGGCTTCAGGGGAGGATGAAAGGTTGGGAAAGATAAAGGATAAGTCATCAGGAAAGACAATTTGGATATATGCGTTGTTGGCGGGTATGGTGGTTATTTTTGCGGTGCTGGCAGTGTCGCTCGTCAGAGAGCACAGGCAGAAGGAGGCCGGTTATCTGCCCGAAAAAAATGCCAAAGAGGCGGTATATATCGGGGAAACGTCCATCGGTGAATATGTGATTGTCAGGGGGAAGGGTGCCGGACAGAGCGCATGTCAGGAGTTACAGATGTATATCAACAGAACATGCGGAGAAAAACTGAGCATAAAGACTGCCGGAGGAACTGACCGGAACACGATTACGCTGAGTGTGGATGAGGGACTGGACACTGACAGAAAAATACGAATCGATGACGGCAAGGTATCTATTGTGGTAAAGGATAAGGACGGACTGGGTGACGGTGTGAGGCTCTTTGTCAACACGTATCTGGGATGGATCAAAGCGGGTACGGAGGAAGAGCATATCAGCAATACCAATTCTGTAATCCGTATTCCCGGACAGGTGGCGGAAAAGACTCCATGGATAGAGGAGCGGGAGCCCATCGTTACGCTTTGGAACATTAACTGGAGCCGCGGAACCTATATGGACAGCGCAGTCAGTGTCAAAAACAATATCCTCTATTTTACGGAGGATCAGTTGTATGAGTATGTGAAAATGATGAAGTTCTGCGGATTTACCGGAATTCAGGTGACAGATATGTGCTCTGCCTGGGCAGGCCTGGGAAGCTGGGAGGCGGTTCATGAAAAGCTCAGGATTCTTGCGGAAGCAGCCCATTCCCTGGACATGAAGTTTACACTCTGGGTATGGGGGGCGGAATTTGCGGACTGTGGCTGGGTGGACAATACCGTTGTCTACCGCGACGGAAGCGAAGGAAAGTATTCCTACGAATCTGAGGAGGCATTGGCAACCTTTGAGAAGTATTATGACATATATGCAGACCTGGCAGACTGCTGTGACAGGGTTATCGGTCACTATTATGATCCGGGAAATCTGTACACAGCGGAGGAAATCGCTTTTTATGCAAAGATGCTGCGGGATAAGTTTCTGGCGATAAATCCGGACATTGATTTCGGGGTAAGCTGTTGGGTGGATGCCTACGATAAGCAGGTGTATGTGGATGTCCTCGGAACAGATATTACCCTGTATGAGAACGGCTATCACCAGAACCCGGGAAATGAATATGCGAATTTCCGGGTACAGGTTGCAAAGCTGGGGTGTCGGGCAGGCACCTGGGCTTGGAACACCTGTGAGATGGAGATTGATCAGCTTGCTGCAATGCATTTCAATATGGACTTTATCCGTTCCGTATATGATACGGCGAGAATGTACGATTCTGTTATCAAGCCCACTTATTGGAGCGAGATGGACTCCTATCATGTGCTGAATGTTTTTTCCCTGTACTGTGCCGCCCAGATGCTGATTGACCCGGATATTTCAGACGAGGAGCTGTTTGAAGGCATTTCCTATGCGACTGTCGGTGAACAATATGCGGATAGCTTTGCGGATATGCTGGATATCATTCAGGATGCAAGGACGGGAAGCAGCGCCGAGACTTATTTTTGGAACAGAGACAAGCATATCCTGAAAAGCCCGGAGTATCCGGCGGAGGAACTCCTGGAGAGATGCAATCGCAATATCCCTGTTCTGCAGGAGATGATTGACTCAGGTCTGGAGAGCAATACGCTGCCTCTGCCGATCAGCCTTCAGGACGTCCTGCGTATGATGCTGCCCCACCTGGAGCAGATTCGCAGCTATGCTGAGTTCAGAATAGGTCTGGCAGAGTTGGAAGAGGATTATGCCGGGGGACTGGATTCCGAAAGCGTTGCCATGCGTATTCAGCAGCTGTCCGATCCCATTGATAATTATAATTGCATCATAGGTGCCTGGGGACAGATTGAAGCCAGGGCACAGCATGAAATGATAGCCGCATTCTGTGAGAAGGCCGGAGTGGACGTGCCGGAGGATCCGGCATTTCATGCGGAGAGAAAAATCCGTATTTATATGCAGTTTGTTTCGGACCAGCTGGGGAAACAGGCACCTGTGACTATGGGTCCCCCTTATTATCAGCTGGGGCTGGCATACGGAGAGGACACCGGACGACTGGTACAGGAGCTGGTGGACGAGGGATTGTTAATTAGAAATGAGGATGGCAGTGTTTATCTCTCAAACTGGGAAAGCTATATCTATAATTTCTGACGGATGAGAGAAAAGTTTAATTTTTGGAAAGGAATGGGAATCGGGCATATGGCAAACATAATTACGGATGAAACCATCGAATATGTAGGTATTCTGGCGAAGCTGGAGCTCTCCGGGGAGGAGAAGGAAGCGGCAAAAAGAGATATGGGAAGGATGCTGGATTATATAGATAAGCTGAACGAACTGGATACCTCCGGCGTTGAACCCATGTCCCATGTTTTTCCCGTACAGAATGTATTTCGGGAGGATGTGGTTACCAACGATGACGGCAGTGAGGAAACGCTGAGGAATGCTCCGGAGCAAAAGGACAATATGTTTGTGGTTCCGAGAACATTTGAATAACGGCGCCCTGAAACAAAAACCTGGCGTGGAGAGAAAGGATGACAGCGAAGAATGGAGAAATCGGTACTTTTGGAGATGAGCGCCGTGGAACTGGCGGGAGCCATTAAGGCGGGTAAAACCACGGCTACTGAGGCAATGGAAGCGGTTTTGGGGAAGATGGACGAAACAGAGGAGCTGTATCATTGCTATGTGACGGTTGACAGAGAGAAAGCTCTTGCCAAGGCGGCGGATATACAGAAGAGAATTGAGGCAGGAGAGGAGACAGGCCCGCTGGCGGGAGTCCCTGTTGCAATCAAGGACAATCTGTGTACGGAGGGGATGAGGACCACCTGTTCCTCCCGCATACTGGAAAATTTTGTTCCTACCTTTTCCGCTCAGGCTGTTTTGAATCTGGAGAAGGCCGGAGCGGTGATTATCGGTAAAACAAACATGGACGAATTTGCAATGGGCTCCACAACGGAGACCTCTGCCTTCGGTGTGACGAGAAATCCCCATAATCCGGAGCATGTTCCCGGAGGGTCTTCCGGCGGCTCGGCAGCAGCCGTGGCAGCCGGGGAATGCTTCTTCGCACTGGGCTCCGATACCGGCGGTTCCATCCGGCAGCCGGCATCCTATTGCGGAGTGGTGGGAATGAAACCCACCTACGGTACGGTGTCCAGATATGGTCTGGTGGCCTACGGGTCCTCTCTGGACCAGATTGGACCCTTGTGCAAGAATGTGGAGGACTGTGCAGTTGTACTGGAAGCCATTACCTCCTATGACACAAAGGATTCAACCTCATTAAACAGGAAGGATACGGATTTCTCCAAGGCCCTTATCAGGGATGTGAAAGGAATGCGTATCGGGATACCCCGGGATTATTTCGGACAGGGACTTGAGCCGGAGGTGAGAGAGGCGGTAATGGGAGCAGCTTCGCAGCTTCGCTTGGAGGGTGCGCTGGTGGAAGAGTTTGATCTGAGCCTTGTGGAGTATGCCATCCCCACCTATTACACCATTGCTGCGGCAGAGGCAAGCTCCAATCTGGAGCGCTTTGACGGTATTAAGTACGGCTATCGTTCAGAGGATGCCGAGGGACTGCATCAAATGTACAAAAAAACCCGCTCACAGGGCTTCGGACCGGAGGTAAAACGCCGCATTATGCTGGGCAGCTTTGTGTTGAGCTCCGGCTACTATGACGCATATTATCTCAAGGCACTCCGGGTCAAGGCCATGATTAAGAAAGCCTTTGACAGAGCCTTTGAAAAATATGATTGTATTCTGGGACCGGTGGCACCTGCTACGGCACCCAGGCTGGGGGAGAGCCTTACAGACCCTCTTCAGATGTATCTGGGGGATATTTATACGATTTCCGTGAATCTTGCAGGTCTGCCTGCCATCAGTATTCCCTGCGGCAAGGACAGCAAAGGGCTTCCCATTGGTCTGCAGCTGATTGGAGACTGCTATCAGGAGAAGAAGCTGATTCAGGCAGCTTATACTTATGAACAGCTTAGGAAGGAGGGAAAATAAATGGCAAAGGAATACGAGACAGTCATTGGCCTTGAGGTTCATGTTGAGCTTGCCACACAGACAAAAATATTCTGCGGTTGCTCCACTGCCTTCGGAGGCAGACCTAATTCCCATACCTGCCCGGTTTGTACCGGAATGCCCGGCTCTCTTCCCGTGTTGAACAGGAAAGTGCTGGAGCATGCAGTGGCAGTGGGACTGGCAACAAACTGTGAAATTACGAGATATTCCAAATTTGACCGGAAGAATTATTTTTATCCGGATAACCCTCAGAACTATCAGATATCCCAGCTCTACCTGCCAATCTGCAGGAACGGATGGGTGGAGATTGAGACACAGGATGGAATGAAGAAGGTCGGAATCCATGAAATACATATGGAGGAGGACGCCGGCAAGCTGATTCACGATGAGTGGGAGGATTGTTCACTGGTGGATTACAACCGGTCGGGAGTGCCCTTGATTGAAATCGTGTCAGAGCCCGATATGCGCAGTGCGGACGAGGTGATTGCCTATCTGGAGAAGCTCAGGATGATCATTCAATACCTCGGAGCCAGTGATTGTAAACTACAGGAAGGTTCTATGAGAGCGGATGTGAACTTGTCCGTGAGAGAAGTCGGGGCAAAGGAATTCGGCACCCGTACCGAGATGAAAAATCTGAATTCCTTCCGTTCCATCGCCAGAGCAATCGAAGGCGAAAAAAATCGTCAGATAGATCTCCTGGAGGAAGGGAAATCAGTGACGCAGGAGACCAGAAGATGGGATGATGCAAAAGAGACCTCCTATTGTATGCGTTCCAAGGAGGATGCCCAGGATTACAGGTACTTCCCGGACCCGGATCTTACGCCGGTTAGTATCAGTGAGGAGTTTCTGGAGGAGATTCGCAGGAGACAGCCGGAATTCCGCACAGAGAAAATGCAGCGATACAAACGTGAATTTGAGATTCCGGATTATGATATTGAGATTATTACAGGCTCCAAGAGGATGGCAGATATATTCGAAGAAACCGTAGCGCTGGGAGCACAGCCCAAGAAGGTGTCCAACTGGCTGATGGTGGAGACACTCAGGTTGCTGAAGGAAAAAGAAATGGATCCGGAAGATATTCGCTTTACTCCCTGCCATCTTGCATCCCTGATTGCGCTGGTTGATGGGAAGGCCATCAATTCTACCGTGGCGAAGGAAGTTTTTGAGGTGATGTTTGAGGAGGATGTGGATCCGGAGCGGTACGTGGAAGAAAAGGGCTTGAAAATGGTAAGCGACGGCAATGCCCTGCAAAGGATAGTGGAGGAAGTGATTGCGGCGAATCCACAATCCGTGGAGGATTATAGGAACGGTAAAGAGCGTGCCCTTGGATTCCTTGTAGGTCAGACCATGAAAGCCATGAAGGGGAAGGCAGATCCGGCAAGTGTCAACCAGCTGCTTAAGGAATTGCTGCAGTAAACCCGTTTACTGCATGGCAAAATCCAGGAAGGAACGGGAAAGATCAGGCCGCTTTGAATTTCTCACTGCGCTGACAACACCGGTTTTATCTCCAAAGGAGTACTCCTTTTTCAGGATACTGTTTTCGTTTAAGATAATTCCAACGGGAACAGGATCCTTCATGTCCTCGGGCTTGAAGGGGTCGGAGTAAACGGTTTCATAGTCCAGGTCATTGGATTGCCGTGCCGCTTTTGCCTCTTCTACGATGGCATTGTCCACATAATAGAAGGAATCACGGTAAGCATCAAACTGTTCCGGGGAAAGGAAGGTACGCAGGTCCTGAAAATAGCCGAAATATGCGAAGTCCAAAATAGAGTCAATGTCCGTAACGATAACGTCAACCTCTGAGGATGCGATATAGGCAATCAGTTTCTGGGTGGCACTTGCTGCCACATCCGACCGCTCTCCAAGCTGGATGGAGGTGTCCAGGCGGACATCATAGGTTTCCGTATCAATACCTGCGTATTCCGCAAAGGACTTTACGCTCTCCGTGCTGCTGTCATCCATGTATTCGCTCTTGAGATTCAACATGCAGGCATAAAATGCCACGTCCTTCCTGGAAACAATATCGTGGACGGTGGCGATAAGGATAATGACGGCGCAGATACCTACCACAACATACCATTTATAATAATCCCAAAAATAAGCAAGCTTTTGTTTTGGGGTTCCTTTTTTAACTGCTTCACGTTCTTCCTTGAATTCATCCATTAACGGCATAACAGTGTCCGCCTTTCCTTCTTACCCGGCATGCCCGGCACTAATTGTTCAGAGCCATACTCCAAAAAGCTTCGCATTTCGGCGGTATGGTGTATCTGTCAGATAAACGCCCAATAAAAGGCTAAAAAATGCAGGCATTTTACGCCTGTTCCTGAGCGTTTGCCTGACTCTGAACAATTATATATTACGGGCAGTAAAAAAACTTGTCAATGAATCATTTCTAATTATAGTATAAAAAAAAGATAAAAAATATTGTATAAATGATGGAATTTTACAGGCACCTCTTGCAACTTGGGGCGTGTTGATATATCATGTTACTATGATTTATGTGAAAGGTCTGACAGCATTTCAGACTTAGAATGACAGGAAGAGGAAAACGGTATGAACGAATCTTATGTAGAATGTCTGGTAAAGAAAAAAACTTCCCCGGCGGCAGTTTTTGGGAAATATCTGTTGTGGATGCTGGCGGTGGTGTTTCTACTGCTTTCCTTTATGAACGCCTTTGCCTTTTTGCCCTTAATAATTGCCGTAGCAATAGGAGTCGCTGCTTATTTTGTGTCAATGCACACGGACCTGGAATACGAATATCTCTATCTTGATAAGGAACTGACCATCGATAAGGTTATGGCAAAAACCTCAAGAAAGAGGGTGGCGGTGTACCAACTGGACAGAATGGAGATACTGGCACCGATGAAAAGCTATCATCTGGATGACTACAGGAACCGCAATGTAACAGTTAAGGATTACAGTGTGGGTTATGAGGCCCAGCCGGACCTCCGTTACTGCATGTATTACGAGGGCGGGGTAAAGCTGATTTTAAGCCCTTCTCCGGAAATGATTAAGATGATGAAGAATGCAGCACCAAGAAAAGTTTTTGATGAGTGATTTTTCGATTGACTTTTAGGAGTAATTTTGATACACTCATGTGAAAATCCAATTAACCCCGGAAACATTTGTGACCGGGGTTATGAGTTATATTAAAACACACCAAGACACAGGAGGAAAGAAAATGGGACAGATTATCGGTGAGGGTATTACCTTCGATGATGTTCTGCTGGTGCCAGCCTATTCCCAGGTGGTACCGAATCAGGTGGACATTTCTACCTGGCTGACGAAGAAGATTAAGCTGAATATTCCTTTGATGAGTGCGGGAATGGATACCGTGACGGAGCATCGTATGGCAATCGCCATGGCGAGACAGGGTGGCATCGGTATCATTCATAAAAACATGTCAATTGAAGCGCAGGCAGAAGAGGTGGACAAGGTTAAGCGCTCTGAGAACGGTGTTATCACCGATCCCTTTTCTTTGAGCCCGGAGCACACATTGGCGGATGCGGATGCACTTATGGCAAAGTTCCGTATCTCCGGCGTTCCCATTACCGAGGGACGTAAGCTTGTGGGCATCATCACAAACCGTGATCTGAAATTCGAGAAGGATTTTTCCAAGAAAATTAAGGAATCCATGACCAGTGAAGGTCTGATTACCGCCCAGGAGGGGATTACCCTGGAGGAAGCCAAGCAGATTCTGGCAAAGGCCAGAAAGGAAAAGCTTCCCATTGTGGACAAGGATTTCAATCTGAAGGGTCTTATCACCATTAAGGATATTGAGAAGACAATCAAGTATCCTCTGGCAGCAAAGGACGAACAGGGAAGGCTTCTCTGCGGTGCGGGAGTCGGTATTACGGCGAATGTGCTTGAGCGTGTGGAAGCATTGGTCAATGCCAAGGTGGATGTGGTGGTTCTGGACTGTGCCCACGGACATTCCCAGAACGTGCTGAACTGTCTGAATATGATCAAAGAAAAATATCCTGACCTGCAGGTAATCGCAGGAAACGTTGCAACAGGCGAGGCTACAAGAGCGCTGATTGAGGCCGGTGCAGACGCCGTGAAGGTGGGTATCGGACCCGGTTCCATCTGCACCACACGCGTGGTTGCCGGTATCGGTGTGCCTCAGATTACTGCGATTATGGATTGCTATGCAGTTGCTAAAGAATATGGTGTTCCCATTATTGCTGACGGCGGTATCAAGTATTCCGGTGATATCACCAAGGCAATTGCTGCCGGCGGTAATGCCTGCATGATGGGAAGCATGTTCGCAGGCTGCGAGGAGAGCCCCGGAGATTACGAGCTGTTCCAGGGAAGAAAATATAAGGTATATCGTGGCATGGGTTCCATTGCGGCGATGGAGAACGGAAGTAAGGATCGCTATTTCCAGGAGAATGCCAAGAAACTGGTTCCCGAAGGTGTGGAGGGCCGTGTGGCATACAAGGGAAATGTGGAGGACACTGTATTCCAGCTGCTGGGAGGTCTCCGTTCCGGTATGGGCTATTGCGGAGCACGCAATATTCAGGAACTGAAGGATACCGGAAGATTTGTTAAGATTTCTGCCGCTTCCCTCAAGGAGAGCCATCCCCATGACATTCATATTACAAAAGAAGCTCCAAACTACAGCGTGGATGAATAAAACAGGATTTCTATATGCCTATAGTTAATGCAAACAGACTGCCGCACAAAAGATTCCAAAGGGTGCGGCAGTTTTCGGAGGGAGATAAAAATGTCCACCAGCGAAATCATCAGCAAAGGGGAACTGCAGCATGTGCAGGATGAATTCTGCCGTGTGACCGGTGTGTGCGGTTATTGCACTGACGGCAGCGAAAGACTCACTGAATTCTCCGGAACAGACAGGGAAGCAGAGCTGGCTCGTGTGTATGAGGAACGTCATTTGCCTGATATCCTGTTGGAGAGAGTGGAGGAGGGGTCTCTGGAGGATCAGGCGGTGGAAGTATTGGACGCAGGAGCCGGTTTTGCTGCCGCCGTTGCCGTACAGGCAAATCCGGAAACCAGATTATGCTGGGTTGTCTATGCACTGGAAGAGAACGGCAGGGAGGAGATAAGGTTCCTGCAGACACTGGATTTGCTGCGAGACATCAGCGATATGATAATACATAGTCTGGCCTCCCGCTTCAACGCAGAAGCAGAGAGCCGCAGAAGCCGCTGGGCAGAGCAGGAAATGAGCCGGACACTTCACACCATCGAACACACTACGGAGGTCGTTCAGCTTCTTGACAGCGATGACAGGATAGAGTCCGTAGTAGAGAAATGGCTGAGCATCCTGGCCAACCATCTGGACGTGGATACGGCGCTGGTGTTCCAATTGCATTCCGACGGAAATACCATGGATATCCTGTCCCAGTGGACAGCCCCGGGGCAGGTGCCATATTTTGACCGGAACTGTAACCAGGAAATATACAACTGGCTTCACACAAATAAGCCGTTGGTTTATTCCGCAAATACCATGGAGGGTGAATTCCAGAGGGAAATCAGGGAAAAAGTCGGTGTGAAAGCCATCATGGTCTTCCCAGTCATACGACAGGAGGACGGGGAGAGCATGGTCCTGTCGCTGAATCACAGGCACAAGGATTATGTCTGGAGCATGCAGGAGATAAAGTTTACCGCTGATGCCGTGAAGGTTCTCCAGAGCATACTGACAAAGCGCATTCAGAAAAATTCCCTGGCCAGCTCCTATGAGGCCCTTGAGGCGATTCTTGACAATGTGGGATGTTCCATCTATGTCACGGACAAGGCTACAGGGAACTGCCTTTTTGCCAATCAGAAATTAAAGAATACCTTTGCCAAGGAATTAAGAGAAAACACCTTTGGAAATCTGTTGAACTGCGGCACGACCCCGGGACATGAAAATGGTGTCTTTGAGATTCATTATCTGGAGAGAGCGCGCTGGTATGATATGATTTATAAGGAGATATCCTGGGTAAACGGAAAATCTGCAGTGCTTTATTCCCTGTATGATACGACGGATAAAAAGTTGTACCAGAGAAAAATAGAACAACAGGCCTACACGGATTTTCTCACAGGACTCTATAACAGAATGTGCTGTGAACGGGATCTTGCCCGTCACATAGACCAGGCCAAGAAACTGGGAGATACCGGAGCACTGCTGTATATTGACCTGGACGACTTCAAGCACATTAACGACGGCCTGGGACATCAGTACGGGGATGTGCTTTTGAAGGCTATTTCCCATGCCCTTCAGAGAATCAAGGGTATTGAGAATACCTGTTACCGCATGGGCGGTGACGAGTTTGTTGTGGTGGTTCCCTCCGAGCATTATTACAGGATGGACGAGATTCTGGAGGATATCAAGGAGATTTTTGCAAAGCCCTGGTTCTTAAAGGATGCGGATTACTACTGTACCATGAGTATGGGGATTGTCACCTTCCCGGACCTGGGGGAATCGGTTCCCGACCTCATCAAGAAAGCCGACATTGCCATGTACGAGGCTAAGAAAAGCGGTAAAAACCGGGTGGCACGATACAATGCAGGTATCAATTCTTCCTCCGGAAGACGGCTTGACATGGAGAAAAGCATGCGGGATGCCACAGTGGGTAATTATGATGAGTTTGAGGTCTATTTCCAGCCCATTATTGATGTGCAGGATGAGACAAAATGTGCGGGTGCAGAGGCTTTGATTCGCTGGAACAGCATGAAGCTCGGGTTTATTCCTCCGGCGGAATTTATTCCTCTGGCTGAGTATCTGGGGCTGATTAATCCCATAGGCAACTATGTGTTAAAGAAAGCCTGTTTTAAATGCAAAAAATGGAATGATGCAGGGTTTGACTACAAGGTAAATGTCAACCTTTCCGTGGTGCAGCTGCTGCAGCCGGATGTGGTTGAGATTGTGGACAGTACGCTGAAGGAATCCGGCCTTGCGCCTGAGAAACTCACACTTGAGGTCACGGAGAGTCTGGCCATAAACGATATGGAGCGCATGAAGGAGATTTTGGGCAAAATCAAATCCCTCGGCGTGAAAATCGCGTTGGATGATTTTGGCACCGGCTATTCTTCGCTGAATCATATAAGGGAGATTCCCTTTGACGTGATTAAGGTAGATCAGAGCTTTGTGAAGGATCTGGCAGAGGATGCATATTCCCAATCCTTTGTCAAGATGGTTGCGGAGCTGGCGGAGACTCTGGGAGTCAGCATCTGCGTGGAAGGCATTGAGACAGAACCGCAGTACAAGGTTGTAAAAAACATGAAGGTGAAATATATTCAGGGATATTATTTTGACCGGCCGATGAAGTGCGATGATTTTGAACAAAAATATTTACAGTGAAGGAGAAAAACAATGTTACAACTGGAACAGGAATTGAAGGGCAATGCTTATCCCGGAAGAGGAATCGTGATTGGACGTTCGGAGGACGGAAAGTATGCGGTAACTGCGTATTTTATTATGGGCCGCAGTTCAAACAGCCGTAACCGTGTGTTCGTCACCGAAGGAGAGGGAATTCGTACAGAGGCCTTTGACCCCTCTAAACTGGAGGATCCCAGCCTTATAATCTATGCGCCCGTGCGTGTGCTGGGCAAGGATACCATAGTAACAAACGGTGACCAGACTGACACTGTGTATGACGGCCTGCAGGCGGGTAAGACCTTTGAACAGTCTCTGCGCATCCGTGAGTTCGAGCCTGACGGTCCGAATTTTACACCCAGAATCTCCGGTATTATGCATGTGGAAAACGGCAGTTATGACTTTGCCATGTCTATCCTGAAGAGCAATGACGGAGATGATGCATGCTGCAACAGATACACCTTCAGCTATGACAATCCAAAAGCAGGAGAAGGCCGGTTCCTTCATACCTATATGCATGACGGAAATCCGCTGCCCAGTTTTTGCGGTGAGCCAAAGAAGGTGGAACTGAAAGGGGACATTGACAGTCTTACCAATCTTCTCTGGGAAAGCTTAAATGAGGAAAACAAGGTATCGCTGTTTGTGCGTTACATTGAGATTGCAACCGGAAAGTATGAGACTAGAATCGTAAATAAGAACAAATAATAAAGGGAGAGAAATCAAATGAATGAAATCGAATTAAAATACGGATGTAATCCTAACCAGAAGCCCTCCAGGATATATATGGAGGACGGAAGCGAACTTCCTGTTACCGTGCTCAACGGTAAGCCCGGCTATATCAATTTCCTGGATGCATTTAACGGCTGGCAGCTGGTAAAGGAACTGAAGGAAGCAACCGGCCTTCCGGCAGCTACTTCCTTTAAGCATGTTTCCCCTGCCGGAGCGGCAGTGGGACTGCCTCTGGATGAGACACTGGCAAAGATTTACTGGGTGGATGACCTGGGTGAGCTTTCTCCCCTGGCCTGCGCTTATGCCAGAGCCAGAGGAGCGGACAGAATGTCTTCCTTCGGAGATTTCATCGCTCTTTCCGATATTTGTGACGCGGATACCGCAAAGCTGATAAAGAGAGAGGTTTCTGACGGAGTAATCGCTCCCGGATACACAGACGAAGCCTTGGAAATGCTGAAGCAGAAGAAGAAGGGCGGCTACAATGTCCTGCAAATTGATCCCTCTTATGTTCCTGCTCCCGTTGAGAAGAAGCAGGTATATGGCATCACCTTTGAACAGGGCAGAAATGAGCTGGATATCAACGGAGACATTCTCTCCAATATTGTTACCGTGAATAAGGAGATTCCCGAGAGTGCATTGATTGATATGAAGATTGCACTCATTACCCTGAAATATACCCAGTCCAATTCCGTGTGCTATGTAAAGGGAGGACAGGCTATCGGTATCGGTGCAGGTCAGCAGTCCAGAATTCACTGTACCAGACTTGCAGGACAGAAGGCAGACAACTGGTATCTGCGTCAGTCTCCGCAGGTCATGGGACTGCAGTTCGTAGACGGTCTTGGCAGAGCAGACAGAGACAATGCCATCGATGTCTATATGGGTGATGAGTACATGGATGTCCTGGCTGATGGCGTATGGGAGCATACCTTTAAGGTGAAGCCCCCCGTGTTTACCAGAGAGGAAAAGAGGAATTGGCTGGACGGCATGCAGGATGTAACCCTTGGGTCAGATGCCTTCTTCCCGTTCTCGGACAATATTGAAAGAGCACACAAGAGTGGTGTGAAATACATTGCCCAGCCCGGTGGTTCTGTTCGTGATGACGCGGTGATTGAATGCTGTGATAAGTATGAAATGGTAATGGCATTCACCGGCATCAGGCTGTTCCACCACTAAGTGAAATCGGGTGATTTTAAGAAGGGATACCTATGATTCTTTCAGATTTGTGTAAATACGATAAAATTTTGATTCAGTGTCATGATAATCCGGATGCTGACAGTCTGGCATCCGGATACGGACTTTATTGTTACTTTCAGAAAAAAGGGAAGAGTGTCCGACTGGTGTACAGCGGAAGGCGTAAGATTAATAAGTCAAATCTCCGGCTTATGATTGAAGAACTGAAGCTGCCGGTGGAATATGTCACTGCAGATTCCTGTGATGTGACGGGAGCGGACAGTCTGCTCATTACGGTAGACTGTCAGTACGGTTCCGGTAATGTAACAGGCATCAAGGCCGAAAACGTGGCGGTCATTGACCACCATCAGTTGGAGAAAAAGGCACATTCCATGAGCATTATCAATCCCAATCTGGGAAGCTGCTCCACCCTGGTGTGGAAGCTTCTTAAGGAGGAGGGATTTGCCATCGAGGAACACGAGTATCTGGGCACGGCGCTGTATTACGGACTTTATATGGACACAGCCCAGTTCTCTGAATTATACAATCCTCTGGATATGGATATGAGGGAGGATGTCACCTCAGACAAGAGTCTGATTACGCGGTTCCGCAATGCCAATCTTACGCTGGAGGAACTGGAGATTGCCGGTATTGCGCTGATCAGATACAGCTTTAATGACGATTATCGTTTTGCTGTAATCAAGGCACAGCCCTGTGATCCCAATATCCTGGGATTAATCAGTGACTTTCTGCTTCAGGTGGATGTCATTGACTGCTGTGTGGTGTTTAATGAGGTCAATGACGGCTACAAGTTTTCCGTAAGAAGCTGCGTGAAGGAAGTAAATGCCAGTGAGCTGGCGGGATATCTGGCTGAAGGAATAGGCTCGGGAGGGGGTCATTATGAAAAGGCCGGCGGCTTTGTCAGCATGCGCCTGTATGAGGAAAACTACCCCACACTGCATGCGGAAGCCTACTTTAACCAGCGCATGACGAGATATTTTGACAGCTATGAGTTGATTTATGCAGCCAGCTATGAACCGGCTCCGACAGACATGACAAGATATGTAAAGCGCAAGCTTCCCCAGGCTTTTGTAAAGGTAGCGGACCTGCTTCCCGAGGGAACTCCCATTACCCTTCGAACCCTGGAGGGAGACAAGGATATGACAGTGACAGAAGACCTGTATATTATGCTGGATGTGAAAGGCAACGCCAATTCCGTTCATCAGAAGAATTTTGAGGAGGCCTACCGCGTTCTTGAGGATACCCAGAAATGGAGGGATTCTCTGCATAAGATAGATTATGCTCCCCTGATAAAAAACCGAAACAGCGGAAAAGACCTGCGGCTGACAGAGTTTGCCCACAATTGCATTCCTACAGAGGAGGTTACGGTCATGGCACGCTCCCTGGATAAGGGAGTCAAGGTGTTTGCTGCGGAGGAAGACGGCCGTTACATGCGCGGCGAACCCGGGGATTATCTGGTAATCCGATGTGACAATCAACAGGAGATATACATTGTGGAAAAGGAGTTGTTCCTCAAAAGCTACGAAAAGCTTTCCTGAGAGTCTCCTACTTGCGAAAGCTTAAGCGATTGTGCTATCATAGGCATAGGTTGCAATGGAAAGGTAAGGACAATTACATGGGTGAGACAGAATCTAGGAATTTTATAGAGATGGCCATTGACAAGGATCTGGCAGAAGGGGTTTATGATACTGTTCATACACGTTTTCCGCCGGAGCCCAACGGTTATCTGCATATCGGACATGCCAAGAGTATACTCTTAAACTACGGCCTGGCCCAGAAATACGGCGGAAAGTTTAACATGCGTTTTGATGACACGAACCCCACCAAAGAGGATATAGAGTTTGTGGAATCCATCAAGGCAGATATTCAGTGGCTTGGCGCTGACTGGGAGGACAGGCTTTTCTTTGCGTCTGACTATTTCGGGCAGATGTATGAAGCAGCCCTGAAGCTGATTCGAAAAGGGAAGGCGTATGTGTCGGATCTGACGGCTGAACAAATCAGAGAATACAGAGGAAGTCTGACAGAGCCGGGAAAAGAGGATCCCTGCAGCAGCCGTTCCGTGGAGGAAAATCTGAAGCTCTTCGAGGAGATGAAGGAAGGAAAATATGCCGACGGAGAGAAGGTGCTCCGCGCCCGTATCGATATGGCATCTCCAAATATCAATATGCGTGACCCGGTGATTTATCGTGTGGCACACATGAAGCATCACAACACAGGAGATGCATGGTGCATCTATCCCATGTATGATTTTGCCCACCCAATAGAAGATGCAATTGAGGGGATTACCCACTCTATCTGTACCCTTGAGTTTGAGGACCACAGACCTCTGTATGACTGGGTAGTGAGAGAGCTGGAGTATCCCAGACCTCCCAGACAGATTGAGTTTGCAAAGCTGTATCTGAAAAATGTGGTGACAGGCAAACGGTATATCAAAAAGCTGGTGCAGACAGGTGTGGTAGATGGTTGGGATGACCCCAGACTGGTATCCATCGCCGCTTTGCGCCGCAGAGGCTTTACGCCGGAATCCATCAAGATGTTTGTGGAAATGTGCGGTGTCTCCAAGGCAAATTCCATTGCGGATTATGCTGCACTGGAGTACTGTATCCGGGAGGACCTGAAAGCGAAGGCTCCCAGATATATGGCGATTGTAGACCCTGTGAAGCTTGTGATTGATAATTATCCGGAAGGGCAGACAGAGATGCTTACCGCAGTGAACAATCCGGAAAATGAGGAGCTTGGCACCAGGGAGATTCCTTTTGGAAGGGAATTGTACATTGAGAGAGATGACTTTATGGAGGAGCCTCCTAAGAAGTACTTCCGTATGTTCCCCGGCAACGAGGTGCGACTGATGAACGCCTATTTTGTTACCTGTACGGGTTGCGTGAAGGATGAGCAGGGGAATATTACAGAGGTGCACTGCACCTATGATCCCGCATCCAAGGGCGGCAACAGCCCTGACGGAAGGAAGGTAAAGGGTACGATTCACTGGGTGGCAGCAGAGACTGCAATCTCTGCAGAAGCGCGTCTCTATGAGAATCTGATAGACGAAGAAAAGGCCAATGAGATGGATTCCATCTACAATGAGGAGGGTGAGCTGTACCTGAATCCCAATTCTCTTACGGTGAAGCAGTGCTATCTGGAGCCTGCATTTGCTGATGCAAAAGCATATGACAGATTTCAGTTCGTACGACAGGGATTTTTCTGCGTGGATGCAAAGGATTCCGTACAGGGCAGACCGGTATTTAACCGTATTGTTTCCCTGAAAAGCTCCTATGTTCTTCCCACCAAGGCCTGACGGTATCTGTTGTGTACGGAAGGCAGACCGGGGACCTGTAAGATGAAAAAATGCCGCGCGGTGTGATTTTTAGCCGGCGCGGCATTTATAATTCTCATCTTTTTCGGAAACCGTTAATCTTCCTCGTTGAAGAATTCTTCTACGGTTTCTTCTGTTTTTTTCTCTGCCTCATCCGTAGCTTCCGGGGCGGTTTCGGACAGGGGAGTGAAGTCTTTCTCCTCCTGGGAGCTGCTTTCCTCTTTTGAACCGGGAGTCAGCGGAACATAGCTGTGTGAGGGCTCGGAATCCTCTTCCTCCAAATCATCGCTGAAGTCGTCATAATCTTCGTCCTCGGGAGTAGCTTCCGCATTGTCCTTCTTTTGCAGATAATAATATGCAGCAGCGACAGCGGAACCGATAGCGGCGGTTGCCAACAGAAACTTACCAAATTTTTTTGCCATAAGAAACTCCTTTCGAAAGGGATACTTTTACTAATTTCTATTTTAATCCTATTCTGTTAAATTGAAAAGAGATTATGTATAAATTTACAAAAAATTTATTGATTAGATAGGAATGAGCCAAAAACTATGATATGATGGGAACATGAGACAATCGGACATCACGGGGGAGTGTCTGCTTTTTGATTGTATTACAGGAGCAGGGATATGAATGGAAAATTTTTTGATTTAAAAAAGGAAAAGCAGGACCGAATGATAAATGCCGCGCTGAAGGTTTTTGCCCGACAGGGCTACCGACATGCAAGTACGGATGATATTGTCCGTGAGGCTGCCATCAGTAAGGGACTCCTATTTCATTATTTTGAGAGTAAGCTGGGAGTCTATGAGTTTATTTATGAATATAGTGTGAGATACATGATACTGGAGCTTCACTCCACGGTGAATCCGAAGGAGAAGGATTTTTTTGAGGTTATGAAGCAGACGGAGGAAGCCCGTATGCATGCCATGAGAGGATATCCGTACATGCAGCAGTTCCTGAACCGGTCTGCATACGAGGATGTGGGTGAAGCGCTTCTCGCTGTGGAAGAAAAGAAAAAAATTCTGGAGGAGGCCTGTCAGCAGATTGCGGACCAGATTGATTATACGTTGCTTCCCGATGGCGTGGATGGCAGCAGACTGGGGAAGATGCTGGAGCTCACAGAAAAAGGGCTGATGACGGAGCATTTTCAGGATGCCTCGTTTCAGCCGGAGATGTTGTATTCAGAAATCTGCAATTATATTGATATGCTGAAAAGAATCGTCTATTTACCGGGCTTGAAGGGGCCGTCGGCAGGGTAACCGCCCTTAAGTTTCTGCATGCCGCGCTGGACGGCATCCCTGGAGTTTTTCCAGTCTGCGTCCTTGTTGACATAGTCAAATTTTTCTACCAGCCAGGCAACATCCTCGGCCAGCCGTTCCATGTTCTTTTCCATAAGGGGAAGCATGACACTGTAGAAATCCTTCTTTTCGCTATCACTCAGACGGGGTTCGGAAGCCTCACAAAGGTCGCCGAAATGAGAAAGGCAGAAGCCCTTGCTGTTCTGTACCTTTTCCCGGAAGGCAGAATCCTGTTTCCAGAGATAAAAGAAGGTGTCCATGTAGCGGTCATAGGTTTCCTGAAACTGTTTGCAGATATAGCAGGATTTTTCCTTTTCACGAATCCAGATGCCGATGGCGTTGCTGCCGTCGGCGCTTTTTTTCAGACGGTCCATGAGGGAGGTTTTACCCGGGTGAAAAGAAGAAAACTCCTTCTTCATCTCTCCAATCATGCGTCTGTAGTGGGTCTTGAGAATCCAGCCGTTACCTAAGGTATTGCCGTACTCAAACATTTTCTTGAAGTGGGCCCGGCAAAAACCAGCCTTGTCAGTCTGTTCTCTGATGTCGGCTTCCATGTAGGAGGCACTGCTTCCAAGTACAAAGTCCAGAAGGTCCTGTTCCACACTTCTCTCAATAAAACAGAAAGGGCATTCGTCCCCGGCATTGACGGCATCGTTCAGGGGAATGGTGTATAACTGTTCTTTCATAATCGGCTCCTTTTACTAAAATACGGCTGCGGGTGTCGGCCGGCATCTGTTATCGTGTTTTACGATGCAGAGGCAGAGGGCTCACCACCTTGGTATCATTTTTATTTTACTTCAAAAATAAAATAATTACCAGAACTTTATTGTTGCCCGGAAACATATTGTGAAACATATGTGATCATTTTGGTCAAAGCATGATAGCATAGAATCATGTGAATCACGGTAAAGCCGGAAGGGAGAAAAGCCATGAAGTATATTGACATGCATTGTGATACGGTGAGCAGGCTGCTTAAGCTTGAGATGGAGGGCAGGGGGGAAACTTTGAGGGAAAACTCCGGACATCTGGATTTGCTGCGCATGAGGCAGGCCGGCTGTCTGTTGCAGAATTTTGCCCTGTTTGTGGAGCTGGATAAGGACGGTGAACCATGGGAGAGAGTCTGTAAGCTGCAGGCACTCTACACAAAGGAGCTTGAGGAAAACGCTGATTTGATTGCTCCGGTATATCAATATTCGGATATAGCAAAAAACCGGGCGGCAGGCAAAATGTCAGCTCTTCTCACGGTGGAGGAGGGCGGTGTCTGCGGAGGAGAACCGGAGAAGCTTCACAGACTTTATGACATGGGTGTACGGATGCTGACACTGACATGGAATTTTCCCAATGAACTTGGGTCGCCGAATTTTAGCAGGGAGCTTTTGGGAAAGCTGAAGAAGGAAAGAACCCAGAGGGCCTATGAGAAATACTTTCACACGCCAAATGTAAGCGGAGGGCTTACGGAACGGGGGAGGGAGTTTGTGACGGAAATGGAGAGACTGGGGATGATTCCTGATGTGTCACATTTGTCCGACAAGGGCTTTTACGATGTGCTGGAGACTACAGTCAAACCCTTTGTGGCAAGTCATTCCGATGCCAGGGCAGTCTGTCCCTGCGTGCGCAACCTGACGGATGATATGCTCAGGAAGCTGGCGGAGCGGGGCGGCGTGACAGGCTTGAATTTCTGCGCGGATTTTCTGGAAGAAAAGCCCCTGGGGGAGAAAAACGGAGGCACCATAGAGTCCATTATCCGGCATGCGAAGCATATTGTACAGGTGGGAGGCATTGAAGTGCTGGGGCTTGGCAGTGACTTTGACGGGATAGATACCCATGAGGAGCTGGGGGATGTGCTGGGACTGGAACGGCTTCGGGATGCGTTGAAGAAGGCCGGCTTTACGGAGAGTATGCTGGATAAAATTTTCCATGAAAATGTGCTACGGGTGTACCGGGATAGCCTTGTTCCGAAACAAACGTAAAAAGTGTGTATAGGGCATCCTGCCTCAGTACACACTTCATTATCTATTATATAATAAAGTGAAATACAAGTCTATACCTTTTTTTATATTTCTGATAAGATTTCTGTAGAAAAACAGGAAAGGAAGAAGCTATGGATAAATTACCGGGAATCACCAGGCAAGAGGAAGAAGAAAAACTGCGACGAACTATTGCGGTGGCGGAGGAGAAGGTGGAGGCCAACAGGCGCAGTGTGAGGGAACTGGCAGAGGAACTACATACCATGCAGGAGGAGTTTGATGAGAGTGACAAGGAAGCCCAGACCCTCTGGCGTAACACCGATGCAAGGTTTAAGTTTGTCAATCAGGATTTGCGGCGGGCGGAACAGGCCAGGAAAAAGCCTTACTTCGGACGTATTGATTTCAGGGACAAGAAGTTAAAGAAGGAGGAGGTTTACTATATCGGGCGCTCGGTGATAGCGGATAATCCCGCGGAGCCGGAGGTGATTGACTGGCGGGCACCCATTGCGAGCGTTTACTACGATGCCACCCTGGGCGAGGTGTCTTATTTTGTCAGGGGCGAGGGAAAATATGAGATTACACTGTCCAGAAAACGCACCTACGAGATTGAGGAGGACCGGCTGAAGGATTTTTATGATTCCGATGTGGTGGCAAATGATGAGCTTCTGACTAAGTATCTGGCCAGGAACAAGCGGGCGGTTCTCGGGGAAATCATTGCAACCATTCAGCAGGAGCAGAATGAGGTTATCCGCAAGAAACCCCAGCACAATCTGATCATCCAGGGAGCTGCCGGCTCGGGTAAGACTACCGTTGCCATGCACAGGATATCCTATATTCTCTACAATTACGAGCTGGAGTTTCCACCCGAGGATTTTTATATTATCGGCAGTAATCAGGTGCTGCTGAACTATATCACCGGTGTGCTGCCGGAGCTGAATGTTTACGGGGTGTCCCAGATGACTATGGAGCAGTTGTTTGTGCGTCTGCTCTACGAGGATTGGGACAAGAGCTACACAGTGAAGCCGGTGCAGAGAGGGGTAACGCCTCCCGTGAAAGGCACATGGCAGTGGTTCCGGGAGTTGGAGGACTTTTGCCTGCGGTACGAGGAGAGGGTTATTCCCCAGGGTGATGTGGTCATAGAGAAAAACGGGGTGGTGCTGCTGACAGCCCGGGCGGTGCGCAAGGTGTTGGACAAGAGTATACAGCTTTCCCGGGCAGACAAAATTACCAGGCTGACGGAGCATCTGCTGGCGAAGCTGGAAAATGAAATCAGCGGAAAATACTATTCCTATACCCAGGCGGAGAAGAAACGCCTCTGGAATTATTATGAAACTTATTTCGGAAAACGGGAGTGGAAGGGGTCTATTTTCGAGCTGTATGACTTATTTTTGAGAGAGCAGAATGAAAAGGGGTTCCGGGTGCCTCTGCCGGGTACGGAGTTTGATGTGTACGATTTGGCGGCACTGGCTTATCTGTACAAGAGAATCAAGGAAGATGAGATCATCCGGGAGGCGGGACATGTGGTCATCGACGAGGCCCAGGATTTCGGGATGATGGTATATGGGGCGCTGAAGTACTGTCTCAGCAAGTGCACCTATACCATCATGGGGGATGTCTCCCAGAATATCTTTATGGATTACGGTCTGAACGATTGGAGCGAGCTTCGGAAGCTGATGCTGCCGGGGGAGTTTGACTACTTCGGACTACTTCGGAAGAGCTATCGAAACACGGTGGAGATATCGCATTTTGCCACGGATATTTTATATCACGGAAGCTTTCAGATATATCCCGTGGAACCCATCATCCGCCACGGCAAAGAGGTGCAGGTAAAGGCCTGCCCGGACTTTGAGGGACTCCTTGACGAGACTGCTGCCGTGGTGCAGGCGTGGGAAAAGGCCGGCATGGAAACCATTGCCGTAGTCTGTGCCGACAGGGAGGAAACCGCTGCAGTGCACAAAGGACTGGAGGGCCGGGTGGAGCTTTTGGCTGCAGGGGACGAGCTGACGCAGTTCGAGGAGGGCGTCATGGTGCTTCCGCTGGAATACACCAAGGGTCTGGAATTTGATGCGGTGCTGCTGTTTGATGTCTCGGAGGAAAAGTATCCGATGACGGACGGTTATGTGAAGCGACTGTATGTGGCAGCCACCAGAGCCCTGCATGAGCTGGTGGTTCTCTATCAGGGAAAGCTGACGGGACTGATTGCAGACCCGGTGCCGGAGGAAAACAGGAAAAGAGCGGTGGTACAGGTCAGCGCTCCGAAGAAAGCTCCTCTGCCCCCGGAACCGGAAAAGACCAACGAGGAAATCTACAGGCAGAGAGCTCTGGAAGGAGAGAAGGAGCGAAAAATGCGGGATATGTACGGACCCCGCAGAATTGAAGTGGGGAAGGGCAATCCTGCGCCGGACGGTGTTTCCCAATCCGCAGATCTTAGGGGAGCCACAGGAAGCGGACCGATGACAGAAAATGGGAGGTCTGCAGGAATCGGGCAATCGACAGCCCCTGGGCCCTCTGCAGGCATAGAGCGGAGGGCAGGAACCGGACAGACCGGGGAGGCAGGCGGGGGATCCGACACAGCTCCCCGGGGGGAATTTGGCACCATGCCTGACACGAGTCTGCTGCGCCCGGAAGGTCATACCAAAACAGACTGTTCCATTCGCTTTTTTATGAAGGGAAAGGGCTGTCTGGATTTCATCAGCGGTTATGGCACCATGCGGATTACCCCGATGTCTGACACTATGGTGCGAGTCTGCTTTGCCAGGGGACAGTGCAACACCTTTCCGCCTGCAGCATTCGAGAAGGAAAATGTGAATTACAAAATCCGGGAAGGCAGGGATTTTGTTGAACTGTCTACAGCTAAGCTGGTGGTCCGTGGGGACAAAAAGACAGGGGCAGTCAGCTTCCTCACCTCCGAGGGAAAGGTGCTTCTGACGGAGAGAGGGAAGGAACCCAGGCTGGTGGGCGTGAATCGGACCTGGCAGTTTTTTGACTGGGGCAAGGGGGAGGAGCTTTTTGCCAGAGGACCGGAGACGCCGAAGAAGGTGGGAAACTCCGCCCTGTACATATCCTTTGACAAAAACAGCCGCATGCTTCCGGCCCTGGCCTCCTCCAAGGGATATCAGCTGACCTTTCCACCGGGAGAAAAGCTACTCTGCTGCAATGTACCGGTATACGGGACCTATGTTTCTGCAGAGGAAAAGCACGTGATTGACTATTATTTTACAGTGGTGTAAAGTATTGCAAACGGAATACGCTATGATATCGCACCATGACATAAGAAATTGGGAGGAATTTATGGGAGAAAAAAACAACAGCAGACCAAAGGAACTGAGGGACAGAGAGTATCGCTATGATGCTTTCGGCAATGGAAGGGTTTTACTGCAAAAGAAAAAAGACAGGCTTCCGGCCATGGGCTGGAACAGCTGGAACGCCTTCGGCAGCGGCAATACGGAGGCACTGACCAAGGCGATGGCAGATGCTCTGGTGGAGCTGGGGCTGGATCAGCTTGGCTATCGTTATGTGGTGCTGGATGACGGCTGCTATAAATCACAGCGGGTGGACGGCAGACTGTCCAACGAGACGGAGAAGTTTCCCGGCGGATTTAAGGAGCTTTCCGATTATATTCATGGAAAGGGATTGAAATTCGGCATGTACAATGACATCGGTACCAATCTGTGTGCCGGTGCGGCCGTGGGAACCTGCGGCCATGAGGACGTGGATGCAAGGTCCTACCTGGACTGGGGTGTGGATTTCCTGAAGGTGGACAACTGCTATTACCTCTGGGACAATGCAACCTTTTCCGATGCAGCTAATGCGAAATATGTCTATGCGCCTGACATCAGAGGCATCAGAATCACAGGGGAGGGCTTCTGTACGGAGCTCTCTGCGGTGAAAGACGGTATCCTGCAGGGAAGAGGTGTGGAGAAAAAAGAGGATTGCGTGACCAATATCGGCACCTTTGACGGTACCGGACCGGCGGCCTCTCCCGTAGGGCAGCAGAGCGGAGAGTTGTGGTTTACGGTGAAGGTTCCGGAGACAGGCAGCTATCGTCTGACAGTGAGTTGTATTCCGGGGCAGGAGGTTGGCAGAGGAAGCTGGCTTCAGGTTGCCGTAGGGACAGGAGAGGACAGCATCCTGTTCTATGATGATTTTGTAACCGGGACAGGGGAGACTGCCGGGACTGCAGAAGCCGCGGAAAAACCGGAAAGTGCAGATCATGCGGAAAGTGCAAATCATACGGTCTGCGTGAAAAGCGCAGAAATTGAAATTACACTGCAGGCGGGAGAGAATGTGTTGCGCCTGATGAATCACAGAAGGCAGGAGAACACTCTCGGCTCCTACGCTGCACTGCTGGAGGGCTTAAATGCTGCCAATCCCGACCACGATGTGGTTTTGTCCATCTGTGAGTGGGGAAAAACCCAGCCTCAGAACTGGGGGTATAAGGTGGGAGATTCCTGGCGCATACTCAACGACATCACTTTTCGTGTAGGTGCCGACGGAGACCCGGGAGTGGGAGCGTGGACGGACGATTATACCCCGAGTGTCATTTCCCAATATAATAAGGCTGTCATCATGGACGAGTTCGCAGGTCTGGAGAAGGGCTGGAATGACCCAGATATGCTGATGGTGGGAATGAACGGGCTGACAGAGACTATGTACAGGACACATATGGCAATGTGGTGTATGATGAATTCACCCCTGATGCTGGGGTTGGACCTGCGGCGGGTGAAGAAGGGGGATGCCCTCTGGCAGATTATCGCGAACAGGGAGCTGATTGCCCTGAACCAGGATGCTCTGGGAGTCCAGGCGAAGCGCATTTACAGCAGTGTTCAGACCCAGGCCCCGGACCGGGAATATATCAGAGAATATGACCGGGTGGACATTCTGGCAAAGCCTCTGGCAGACGGCAGTATTGCCCTGGCTTTCTTCAATATCAGCCAGTCGGAGAGGAATGCCGGCTGTGGAGTGGATGTGGAGGAAATCTTGAAATATATCGGATCTAAGATGAAGAATCCTGATAAATTTGCCAAGGCCGCAAGCTACAGGGTCAGGGATTTGTGGAGCGGAGAAACAAAAGTCAATACCACCGGACGGTTTGAGGTAAAGAACCTGGAGGCCTGCGGCAACGTGACCGTAAAAATCACGCCTGAGGTTTGAAAATATGGAAACCCGGAAAAAAATAACGGTAGAAGAATTTGTGGGGATACTCCTGAGTCGTTTGGACATCTGTGACTCCGGGGATGCCCTCACCTACGGCTTGCATCAGGGCTGGCTGGAGGAGCAGGACAAGACTGTGTGGCAGAAGCCCATAGAACGGCGTGCCGCGGCGAGAATTGTGCACGAGTTCCTGCGTAGGGAATGGGGGCAGCAGGATGAGCAGGACTGGGGCCCCGCAAGGAAACTGAAGGATTTGTATGACTGTCGCACCTGTGCCAACCATGTGGCACAGGTTTTTGCCAAGGGAATCATGACGGGAAAAGGGGAGGATGTATTCGGCATGAGAGAGGGGATGACGGAGGCGGAAGGGGCTGAGATTGCAGAGCGGATGCTGAAAATAAAGCAAAATGCTCCCCGAAATATTTCCTACACCGCTATGCTCGAACTGCTGAAAACGGAAAAGAAAGCACTTATTGCAGATGTCCGCACCCGTCAGGAATATGAGCGGGGACATATACCGAACGCTTTCCATATTCCATTTACGGCGCTACTGGAGAAGCACGGACTGCCGGAGAAGTCGGGTGTGCCCGTGAAGCCGGATGTGCCGGAGAAGTCTTCGTTGTTGCCGGAGGGGGACAAGAGTGTGCCGGTCTTTCTGTACTGCAATCAGGGCTATCGCAGTGAAATTGCGGCAAACTGCCTGGCGGAGGCGGGATATGACCGGGTGTACTATTTTGAGTGGGAAGACTGACGTGGTATTGAAAACTACTATTAAAAGATAAAAAAACTATAAAATATGACTTTAAAACCTAAAACGTGTTGATATTTTTCGAAAACAATGGTAATCTTATTTCAAGAATACAGAATACGGAAGGTTTTTGCATATGAGCGAGTTATTTCATATCATCAGCGACGGGTCCTGCGACCTGCCCACAGAACTGGTAAAAGAGAAGGATATCACGGTTGTACCCTTTTATGTTTCCTTTGACGGTGAGAATTACCAGAAGGAAAATGTTGACATAGGCATTCGGGATTTCTATCAGCAGATGGTGGACAGAAAGGGTGTGTATCCCAAGTCCTCCCTGCCCTCCATGCAGGATTATGTGGATGCTTTCAAGCCATATGCCGAGGCGGGAATTCCGGTTATCTGCATTTGCATTACCACCAAATTCAGCGGCTCCATGCAGTCTGCGGTGAGTGCAAGGGAACTGATTCTGGAGGAATATAAAGAGGCTGAGATTACGGTGATTGATTCCTGCATCAATACGGTGCTCCAGGGGTTGTATGTACTGGAGGCCCTGAAACTGAGGGAGGCAGGGGTATCCTATGGGGAAGCGGTCAAACGCCTGGAGGAAATCAAGAGTACCGGCAGAATCTTTTTTACCATCGGCGATATGGAGTACTTAAAGCACGGCGGACGTATCGGAAAGGTGACCGCTGTGGCCGGAAGTGTCCTGGGAATCCGCCCTGTCATCACCTTAAAAAACGGGGAAATCTATCCCTCGGGAATCGGCCGCAGCAGAAAGCGCACTACGGACAAAGCCCTGGATTTGCTCTGTGATTATCTGAAAAAGAGTAATTTGCCTGTGGACTGCTACAGTCTCTGTCTGGGTTACGGGTATGATGTTGAGGAAGGCATACAGTTCAGGAATCACGCCCTGGAGGTATTGCACGAAAAGGGCTTCGATGTGAAGGAGATTCCTCTGTATCAGATCGGAGCCGCCATCGGAGTGCATACCGGTCCCTATCCTCTGGGCTTTGGCATCATTGAAAAGGCGATGCATGACTAAGGCAATACGGATAAGGCATTACGAAGACATTGACTGAGATATGGATGAAAGATGTGGACAAGGACTGTTTCTTCCCAAATTTTACGGGTTGAAACAGTCTTTTTTTAAAATCCGTTGCAAATAGATTGGGATTATGTTACACTAGGAATATCGGTTATGATAAAAAAATAACAATCACAAAAAACAAATTTATTGGAGGAAAAACAAATGGCAAAGAAAGTAGTTTTGGCCGGAGCATGCCGTACCGCAATCGGTACCATGGGCGGCTCCCTGAGCACCACCCCCGCAGCAGAGCTGGGCGCAATCGTTATCAAGGAAGCACTGAACAGAGCAGGTGTTAAGCCTGAGCAGGTTGACCAGGTATACATGGGTTGCGTTATCCAGGCTGGTCAGGGTCAGAATGTGGCTCGTCAGGCATCCATCAAGGCCGGGCTTCCCATTGAAGTACCCGCTGTTACCATGAACGTTGTATGTGGTTCCGGTCTGAACTGCGTAAATCAGGCTGCACAGATGATTATGGCAGGGGATGCTGATATCGTTGTTGCCGGCGGTATGGAGAACATGTCCATGGCTCCCTACGCTATGATGCAGGGCCGTTTCGGATACAGAATGAACAATGGTACTCTGGTAGATACCATGGTGAACGATGCTCTTTGGGATGCATTCAACAACTATCACATGATCACAACTGCAGACAATATCTGCCGTGAGTGGGGACTTACCCGTGAAGAGCTGGATGAGTTCGCGCTGAAGAGCCAGCAGAAGGCTGAGGCTGCGCAGAAGTCCGGTGCTTTTGACGCAGAAATCGTTCCCGTAATGGTGAAAAAGAAGAAGGAAATGGTGGAGTTCAAGGTGGATGAGGGACCTCGTGCAGGTTCTACCATGGAAGGACTTGCAAAGCTCCGTCCCATCAACCCCGACGGCTTTGTTACCGCAGGTAATGCTTCCGGTATCAATGACGGTGCAGCTGCAATCGTTGTGATGAGTGAAGAGAAGGCAAAGGAACTTGGCGTGAAGCCTATGGCTACTTTCGTGGCAGGCGCGCTTGCAGGTGTTCGTCCCGAGGTTATGGGTATCGGCCCCGTGGCTTCCACAAAGAAGGTTATGGCAAAGGCCGGCATGAAGATTGAAGATTTTGATATCATCGAGGCAAACGAGGCATTTGCTGCCCAGTCCGTAGCAGTAGGAAGGGATCTCGGCATTGATGTGGAGAAGCAGCTGAACCCCAATGGCGGTGCCATTGCTCTCGGTCATCCCGTAGGTGCTTCCGGATGCCGTATTCTGGTTACTCTGCTTCATGAGATGCAGGCAAAGGGTGCGAAGACAGGACTTGCCACTCTGTGTATCGGTGGCGGTATGGGCTGCTCCACCATCGTTAAGATTGAAGATTAATTATTTACAATAAAAGAAGAGGTTGCATATGGAATATATTTTATACGAAGCAAAGGGCAACATTGCCACCATTACCATCAACCGTGAGAAGGCATTGAATGCTTTGAATTCTCAGGTTTTGGATGAACTGAATGCTACTCTTGATGCAGTAGATTTGAACACAGTTCGCTGTCTGATTCTCACCGGCGCAGGTCCTAAGTCATTTGTGGCAGGGGCTGATATCGGAGAGATGAGCACTTTGACAAAGGCTGAGGGAGAGGCTTTCGGCAAAAAGGGAAATGACGTTTTTCGCAAGCTGGAAACCTTCCCGATTCCTGTAATTGCAGCAATCAATGGTTTTGCACTTGGCGGTGGCTGTGAGATTTCCATGAGCTGTGACATCAGAATCTGTTCTGATAACGCAGTGTTTGGTCAGCCTGAGGTTGGCTTGGGCATTACTCCCGGTTTTGGCGGAACCCAGAGACTTGCCCGCCTGGTAGGTGCCGGAATGGCTAAGCAGATGATTTATACTGCCAGAAACATCAAGGCAGCCGAGGCATTGAGAATCGGTCTTGTCAACGAAGTTTACTCTGCTGAAGTCGATGCAGAGGGCAACGTTGTAAAGACTGCACAGGAGGTTTTACTTGCTGCTGCTGAAAAGATGGCTGCAGGCATCGCAAAGAACGCACCTATCGCGGTACGCAACTGCAAGAAGGCCATCAACGAGGGCCTGGATGCAGATATGGATGAGGCAATCGTAATCGAGGAGAAGCTTTTCGGAGACTGCTTCGAGACAGAGGATCAGAAGTATGGTATGGCATTCTTCCTTGACAAGAACAAGGATAAGGTAAAGGAACCCTTTAAGAACGCATAAAATTAACATATTTTAAGGAGGATTTGAAATGAAAGTAGGTATTATTGGTGCCGGTACCATGGGACAGGGCATTGCAAAGGCATTTGCCCAGGTGGACGGATACGAGGTTGCTCTCTGCGATATCAAGCAGGAGTGGGCTGAAGGCGGTAAGGACAAGATTGCAAAGGGTTATGCAAAGCTTGTGGAAAAAGGTAAGATGACTCAGGAGACTGCTGATGCCATTGTTGCCAAGATTACTCCCGGTCTGAAGGAGAACCTTTGTGCTGACTGCGATCTGATCGTAGAAGCTGCTTTTGAAAATATGGAGGTTAAGAAGACCACCTTTGGCGAGCTTGACAAGATCTGCAAGCCCGAGTGTATCTTCGCATCCAACACCTCCAGCCTTTCCATCACTGAGATTGGCAACGGACTGACCCGTCCCATGATCGGTATGCACTTCTTCAATCCTGCTGACCGCATGAAGCTTGTTGAGGTTATCGCAGGTGTGAACACTCCTGCAGAGGTTGTTGAGACCATCAAGAAGATTTCTGAGGAAATCGGCAAGACTCCCGTACAGGTGAACGAGGCAGCCGGTTTCGTTGTAAACCGTATTCTCATCCCTATGATTAACGAAGCAGCTTTCATCAAGATGGAAGGTGTTTCCGATATCGCAGGTATCGATGCAGCCATGAAGCTGGGAGCTAATCATCCCATGGGACCCCTTGAGCTGGGTGACTTCGTAGGTCTTGACATCTGCCTTGCAATCATGGATGTTCTGTATGCTGAGACCAAGGACAGCAAGTACCGTGCATGCCCTCTTATCCGTAAGATGGTTCGCGGCGGTAACCTTGGTGTTAAGAGCGGAAGAGGCTTCTATGTATATAATGCCGACCGCACCAAGACTCCCGTAGACGCACAGTGAGAATAAATAAAAGCGCCGGGTGACGGACAGCCGGTCGATACTTCCCGGTCTGCGGCGCAGACTGGGAAGGGACAGAGGACGGACACGCGGTGCCGCTTCTCGATTTGTGAAAAATTTGAGAAGGGACTGACATTAATTATACAATATATGGAGGATTAACATCATGGATTTTACATTATCCAAAGAGCATGAGATGGCGAGACAGCTGTTCAAGGATTTCGCCGAGAACGAAGTAAAGCCTCTTGCACAGGAAGTTGACGAGTCTGAGCGCTTCCCCAGAGAGACTGTTGAGAAGATGGCAAAGTACGGCTTCATGGGAATTCCCGTTCCCAAGGAGTACGGCGGACAGGGCTGTGATACCCTGACCTATGCTATGTGTGTTGAGGAGCTTTCCAAGGTTTGTGCAACCACAGGCGTTATCGTATCTGCACATACCTCTCTGTGTATCGATCCCATTATGACCTTCGGTACCGAGGAGCAGAAGCAGAAGTATGTTCCTGATCTTGCAAGCGGACGAAAAGTAGGTGCTTTCGGCCTGACCGAGCCCGGTGCCGGTACCGACGCTCAGGGACAGCAGACCAAGGCTGTATTGGATGGTGACGAGTGGGTTCTGAATGGCTCCAAGTGCTTCATCACCAACGGTAAAGAGGCTGACGTTTATATCGTCATCGCTGTTACCGGTATTGTTGAGAAGAAGGGCAGAAAGATGAAGGAGATTTCTTCCTTTATCGTTGAGAAGGGTACTCCCGGATTTACCTTCGGTACCAAGGAAAAGAAGATGGGTATCAAGGGTTCTTCCACCTACGAGCTGATCTTCACCGACTGCCGTATCCCCAAAGACGCTATGCTTGGTAAGCAGGGCGCAGGCTTCAAGATTGCCATGCATACTCTGGACGGCGGACGTATCGGAATCGCTTCCCAGGCTCTGGGTATTGCAGAGGGCGCTCTTGAGAGAACCATCGCTTACACTAAGGAGAGAAAGCAGTTCGGAAAGTCTATTTCCGGTTTCCAGAATACCCAGTTCCAGCTTGCTGATATGGCAACCAAGGTTGAGGCTGCCAAAATGCTGGTTTACAAGGCAGCACGCAAGAAGGATGAGTACAAGACCAATCCTAAGGTTTCTTACTCTGTAGAAGCTGCTATGGCTAAGCTGTATGCTGCAGAAGTAGCTATGGAAGTTACCACCAAGGCAGTTCAGCTCCACGGTGGTTACGGCTACATCAGAGAGTACGAGATTGAGCGTATGATGCGTGATGCTAAGATTACCGAGATTTACGAAGGTACATCTGAGGTTCAGAGAATGGTTATCTCCGCAGATCTGCTTAAGTAAGGTGGGAAACATTCAACGGGCTGAGCGGTTTTCAGCGTTCACGTTAATATATAATAATAAAAAGAAAATGAAGGAGAAATACAATGAAGATTGTTGTTTGTATTAAGCAGGTGCCCGATACAAAGGGTGGCGTTAAATTTA
Source organism: Acetatifactor sp. (assembly GCA_051880315.1). Classification (GTDB taxonomy): domain Bacteria; phylum Bacillota; class Clostridia; order Lachnospirales; family Lachnospiraceae; genus Acetatifactor. Next base: position 78,097 of record JBJENR010000059.1, on the reverse strand, counting down.
ATCCAGACGGAACTCTTGACAGAGGTGCAATGCTTGCCATCATGAACCCCGATGATAAGGCCGGACTGGAAGCAGCTCTCAGATTAAAGGATGAGATGGGTGCTGAGGTTACCGTGATTACCATGGGTCTTCCCAAGGCTGCGGATACTCTTCGCGAGGCTCTGGCTATGGGCGCTGACAAGGCAATTCTGGTTACTGACAGAGTACTGGGTGGTGCTGATACCTGGGCTACCTCCACAACTCTTGCAGGTGCTTTGAGAAATCTTGATTATGATCTGATTATTACCGGACGTCAGGCTATCGACGGAGATACCGCTCAGGTAGGTCCTCAGATCGCTGAACATCTTGGTATCCCTGTAATCTCTTATGCGCAGAACATCAAGGTTGAGGGAGACAAGGTTATTGTTCAGAGACAGTATGATGACAGATATCACATCGTTGAGGCTCAGATGCCTTGCTTGGTTACAGCTCTTGCTGAGCTGAATGCACCTCGTTACATGACTCCCGGCGGAATCTTTGATGCATGCGCAGCAGAGATTACAACCTGGGGCAGAGCAGATCTGAAGGATGTTGATGACAGCAACCTTGGTCTGAAGGGTTCACCTACCAAGATCGCTAAGGCATCCGATAAGGTACGCAAGGGCGCAGGCGAGAAGATCGTTCCCGATTCACCTGAAGAGGGCGTTGCTTACATCGTAGGTAAATTCAAAGAGAAGCACATCATCTAATATAGGAGGCAAACCATGGTAACCAATAATATTGAAGAATACAAGGGCGTATATGTGTTCGCTCAGCAGGTAGACAATGAAATCAGCGGTATTGCATTGGAGCTGCTTGGAAAAGGTAAAGAACTGGCTGCAAAGCTGGAGACCGAGGTAACCGCGGTTCTGATCGGTTACAATGTTAAGAATCTGGCTGACAAGCTGGCTGAGTATGGTGCAGATAAGGTTATCCTTGTAGATGATCCCGAGCTGGAAGTTTACAGAACTGAGCCCTATGCACATGCGCTTGCATCTGTTATCAATCAGTATAAGCCTGACATTATGCTGGTGGGCGCTACTGCAATCGGCCGTGACCTTGGTCCTACCGTTTCTGCAAGAGTTGCAACCGGTCTGACCGCTGACTGTACTGTACTTGAGATTGGAGATTTCCCTCTGGTAGCAATTCCCGGACAGGAGCAGAAGCACAATCAGCTGCTTATGACCCGTCCTGCATTCGGTGGTAACACCATTGCAACCATTGCATGTCCTGATAACCGTCCTCAGATGGCAACCGTTCGTCCCGGCGTTATGCAGAAGATTGCTCCTATCGCAGGTGCAAAGGCAGTCATCGAGGAGTTCAATCCCGGATTCACACCCAACAACAAGTATGTAACCATCAAGGAAGTGGTTAAGGCTGTATCCGATACCGTAGATATCATGGACGCTAAGGTTCTGGTATCCGGTGGTCGTGGAGTCGGCAGTGCTGAGAACTTCAAAATTCTTGAGGATCTCGCTGAGGTACTCGGCGGAACCGTTTCCTGCTCCCGTGCAGTAGTTGATAACGGCTGGAAGCCCAAGGATCTTCAGGTTGGTCAGACCGGTAAGACCGTTCGTCCCCAGATCTACTTCGCAATCGGTATTTCCGGTGCAATCCAGCACGTAGCAGGTATGGAAGAGTCTGACATTATTGTTGCCATCAACAAGGATGAGACCGCTCCTATCTTCGACGTAGCTGACTACGGTGTGGTTGGCGACCTGAACAAGATCGTTCCCGCTCTGACCGCAGCACTGAAGGCTGAGAAGGAAGCAAAGAATCTGTAAGGCAAAAGAAATAAAGGCAAAATATTTTGCAATAATTTTAAGCTCTCATCTGCCGGGTATTCGGCGATGAGAGCTTTTTTCTTTACTGTGAAGAATGAAACAAATGAGATTCTTAGGTTCAAATCCCTTTTTAGAATTATGCTCCAACTTGGCAACAGCACGTATTGCATGAAATTAATTACCTTTCGTACAAGGTATATCACGATTAAGAGCTCGAACGGCTAATAGGTGTTTGACGGGATGGCAACTTGAGCTCGTGATACTGGCGAATTGTGGGTAAGGGGTATAGGAGAGAAGAAAGCAAAAATATGCCACATTTAACAAGCCAGATGAGCGTAAAATGGTCAAGTCAAGATACATCACACCAACTCTCAGGTTAATCACCGGGGGCATTCGCGTTATGCATCACTGCATGCCGTGTCGAGCTGTTACGTTATGCATCACTGCATGCCGTGTCGAGCTGTTGTGCTATGCATCCGGCACTCAATGCAGACTTTTGGTAAGCAAGTTTTGTAAAATTCTGAGTTTATCCCTATATTGAGGCATATTCTGTAAAAAAGGATGCAATGTAGCTGAGACTCAAGGCTGCCTTATCGAGCCCGGCTGACCCTTGCGGTTTATCTTTTATAGGCCATTGCTCTTTTTTATCGCGGTCAGTGAGCCGTAATTTTTCGTTGAAGCTCAGAGGTAAACAGCATCAGGACGCAGAAGAAGAGCAGGAATACCGGATACAGACCGATTCCTGTGAGCTTTGTCAGCAGTCCGAACAGAGGCGGCATGAAGGTGGAGCCTACATAAGCCCCGGCCATCTGGATGCCGATAATGGCCTGGGAGTTTTCTTTGCCGAAATTTTCGGGTGTGGAATGAATGATGGAGGGATAAATGGGGGCACACCCAAAGCCTACCACAATGAGGCCGGCCAAGGCAGGGAACTCTGACGGCAGAGGAAGCAGTATCAGCAGGATGCCCAGAAGAATCGTGCCTGTTCCCAGGCGGATGAGCCTTCTGTCTCCCAGCCTTTCTGAGACAAAACCGCTTAAGAATCGGCCGACGGTAATTCCCAGGTAAAAAAGCGAGGCAAACCTGGCGGCGGTCACTTCCGCGATACCGCGATACTGTACCAGATAGCTACTGGCCCAGATAGCCGCGGTGGCCTCCAGTGCGCTGTAACAGAAAAAGGCTGTCAGCATCGGTAAAACCCCCTTTATACATAGGGCATGAAGCAGAGTCATATCACCGGGGGCATGTTCTGCCTGTGCTGTTTCCGGGGAGGCTGCTGAAGCTTTCCACAGAGGGAGACTTAAGAAAAGAACCGTGGTGAGCACAAACTGTAGAACGGCTACGGAGCGATAGCCTAGCTGCCAGCTGGAAAAGCCTGTCAGACAGTAGCTCATGATATAAGGGCTGACGGAGCAACCCACACCCCAGAAACAGTGCAACCAACTCATATGCCTGGATTTGTAATGGAGCGCCACATAGTTATTCAGAGAGGCATCAACGGCGCCGGCACCGAGTCCGTAGGGAACTGCCCAGAGGCAGAGCTGTACAAAGGAGCCGCTGACGGAATATCCAAACAGCGCAACAGCAGTAAGCAGAACGCTGGCTGCCGTCACAGGGCCGGTACCCAGACGCCGGGTCAATCGGTCTGACATAAGACTGGAGATAACCGTGCCCCCGGAGACAATCATGGTCAAAATTCCCATGTAAGATACGGGTACATTCAGCTCACGGTACATCACGGGCCAGGCAGAACCGGTTAGGGAATCCGGCAGTCCCAGACTGATAAAGGCAATATATATGATGACTAATAAAAGTGAGTACATATGCTTCCTTTCCCTTAGGTGCAAAATCTAAAGCAATTTGGCCTTGGTTTTGCAATCGGTTTATATTATTTTCGCACATTGTAACACAGACATCCTATAAAATACAATGGATAATTAAGTTTGTCGGAAAAGTGCGTAAAATGAAAGAAGCGGCGGCAGAAGAGACGAAAGAATTGCAATATCTTGTGGAAAGAAAAGGAAAGCTGTGCTATACTTAGTATAGTGTTGTTGAGAAATATTGTCGGGGCAAAATGATTTCCAGAGAAATAACTTCCGGACAATGTAACCATTTTGCCCGGTAACAGGAAATACAGCTAATATGAAAGAACAGCTAATATGAAAGAACAGCTAAGGAGTGGTAAGGGAACGATGGCGAAACAGAAGGACATTAAGACCAATGCCATGCGCATATTGGAATCCATGAAAATCCCTTTTTCCCAATACACCTATGAATGCGAGGAGTTTGTGGATGGTCTTCAGGTGGCGGATATGCTGGGACTGCCCCACGAAAAGGTGTACAAGACGCTGGTTACGGTGGGAAACAGCAAGAACTACTTTGTATTTGTGATTCCCATAGCAGAAGAACTGGATTTGAAGGCGGCAGCAAAGAGTGTGGGGGAAAAGAGTGTTGAGATGCTTCACGTGAAGGACATCAATGTCGTTACAGGTTATGTGCGCGGCGGATGCACTGCGGTAGGTATGAAGAAGCAGTTTGTGACCCGCATCGATGCTTCTGCAGAGGGGCTTGAAAAAATGATTGTGAGCGGCGGGAGAATAGGTTCACAGCTAGAGTTAGCGCCACAGGATTTGGCGAAGGCGGCAAGAGCGGAATTTGCGGATATTATAAGACACTAACTTCTAGTGAGAGTATCTGTGCCTGCGTGAGAGTATTAGTGTCTACAGGATTGAACATCGAAGAGAAAGGGAGAGCACATGAAGCGAAATGGCAGTCTGGAAGAGATATCTGACGGACGGTTGTACGGTTGGAATGATATGGTAAAGGCGGACTGCCATGGCTGTCCCGGTTGTCATAAATGTTGTACGGGCATGGGAAATTCTGTGGTACTTGATCCTTATGACGTAAAAAGGCTGACAGAGGGCACCGGTGTGAGCTTTCAACAGCTCCTTTCGGAGGGAAAGGTTGAGCTGCAGGTTGTGGATGGTTGTATTCTGCCGAATCTGAGGATGGCGGGAGAAGAGGAGGCCTGTGCTTTTCTGGACCATGAGGGGCGTTGCGGCATACATGAGTACAGACCGGGTATCTGTCGGCTGTTTCCCCTTGGCAGATATTACGAGAACGGTGATTTTAAGTATATTTTGCTGACGGGAGAATGTATCGGGAGAAATCCTTCTAAGATTAAGGTGGGGAAATGGATTGATATGCCGGAACATGGGAAGCATCACAGGTTTCTATGCGATTGGCATTATTTGTTAATTGATGTGGAGAAGGCTGTGACAGGACGGGAAGACAGCGACTTTGCAAGAAAAATTAACATGGCCCTTTTGGAGATGTTCTACCTGTCGCCTGATACGGGGCAGGATTTTTACGAGGATTTCGCATCGGGGGTAACGCGGTTTCGGCAGAGTTATTTATCGGAGTACTGACAGGAGGCTTCCCAGGGAGAACCGATGGGTCCCGGAGGGGAAGGGATGTATATTTTATGCTTGTGTTGAATAAGTTGAATGGAAGGATTGTGAAATAAAGACGGATGATGGAAGAGAGAATGGCGGAGACCGATGAGGAGCGCAGAATCAGGCGCAGAGCGCGTATAGAAGAGATGAAGCGCGAGAAAAAAAGAACCGAGATGATTCAGAGAACGGTGTATCTGGGAAGCATGGTATTGTTTGCGCTGGCGATATTTGCAGTGGGGAACCTGATACACGGCAGAATAAAGAGTGCCGGTGAGAGTGTTGAGGCCATAAATACCACATCGCTCGCTCAGACCTATGTTCAGCAGATGAAGCTGGAAAACCTGCAGGCGGCAGGACAGGGGTTCCGGGGAGATCCTGAGGCTGTGGGAGATGGCATGGTTGGGACTTCCGGTGAGGGCAATGGGGCATCAGCCTCCGGAGACAGCCCGGCGGTTGTTTCCGGTGAAGGTACTATGATGGCAGTTTCCGCGGAGCCCACATCTTCTCAGAGGCAGGTCTTTACAGCTGTTGAAACAGATGCGGTTGTAGGATTTCAGGATACCATCCTCAGTGAATACGGCGTGGTGATTGATGTGGAGCGGGGAATAATTCTGGCAGAAAAAGCGCCCAGGACACGGATGAGTCCCGCTTCCATGACAAAGATACTGACTCTGCTGACGGCGGCGGAGGCGCTGGGGCTTTCGGGGGAGGACTGGCAGAATGCGCCTGTGCTGAACGAAAAGTTTACGATAACCAGGGATATCACGGATTACTGTTTTGTGAATGACTGCAGCAATGTGGGCTTCGAGGTAGGAGAGGAAGTGACGGTGAGAGATTTGTTTTACGGAACGATTCTGCCCTCCGGCGCGGATGCTGCTCTGGGACTGGCTTGTTATGTGGCGGGCTCCCAGGAAGCCTTTGTGGAAATGATGAACCGAAAGCTGGCAGAGCTTGACATGTCAGACACCACACACTTCACCAATTGCGTGGGACTGTACGATGAAAACCATTACAGTACAGTTTATGACATCGCGGTGATACTGGAGACTACAGCCAAGGTGCCTTTTTGCAGGGATGTGTTGTCAGCGCATACCTATAGCACCACACCCACGAAGGAGCATCCTGAGGGAATGGTTTTATCCAACTGGTTTCTGCGCAGAATTGAGGACAAGGAAACAGGCGGTGAGGTGCTCTGCGGCAAAACAGGTTATGTGCTGGAGTCCAAAAGCTGTGCGGCCAGCCTGGCGCTGGATGGAAGCGGCAGGGAATACATATGCGTAACGGCAGGCTCCCAGTCTTCCCAAACCTGCATCAACGACCATGCTGAACTCTATCGGACATGGATTCATTAACGAAAAGCCTGCCTGTGAATTTGTTGTAATGCAGCTTCACAGGCAGCAGGGGATTCCGGTCATGAACCGGGATTTTTTTTGGGGAAAAGCAAAAAAGAACATCTATACTGCAGTTTTCTACATTTACTCCGGTAAGGTATGAGGATAAAATTAGCATGCACACTGAAGGAAAGGTATGGTTATCCGTATGAATAATACAAAAAGATCGAAGATGGCATGGCTCTGGGAGAATATGAAGGGCTACAGAGTTATCTATATCATAGGTATTCTGGGCACAGTGGTATATAATGCGATGCAGCTGACGGTACCAATGGTTACCCAGAAGATAGTGGATTTGTTTCTCACAGGAGAAAAGGCGGCGGAGAATCTGGCGACAAGACGTGATTTGTTTTATAAGCTTATTATTGCCATGGTGCTGCTTACTTTTCTGCGGACATTAATTGTATATCTGGTTTGTATGGATGTTGAGCATGTATCCCAGAAGGTGTTGTACAGAGTCAGAAATTACCTGTTTAATAAAATCGAACGGCAGGATATGAATTTCTACGGCACCTACCGTACCGGAGATTTGATGACAAGATTGACCGGAGACCTGGATGCGGTACGTCATATGGTGGCATGGGTAATCCGTACGATTGTGGAGTCTTTCTCCCTGTTGGGAGCTACTGCAATCTACTTCTTTTATATGGACTGGAGGGTTGCCCTTTCCATACTGGCAATTGCACCGTTCATTTTTCTCATCATTATTTTGTTTAAGAACAAGGTGGCGCCCAGACATAAGGCACTCAGAGAGAAGCTTGCCCAGATGAATACGGCGGCTCAGGAGAATATTTCCGGGAACCGTGTGGTAAAGGCCTTTGCGAGAGAAGATTACGAAATTGAGAAGTTCAATCAATGCAACGTGGAGTATTCTCAGACCAATATGAAGACAGCCATGACCTGGCTGACCTACTATCCTTATATTGAATCCTTTGCCAACCTGATGCCGGTAGTGCTTCTGGCCATGGGCGGTATGTTTATCATCAAGGACTGGCTTACCATGGGTGAGTTTGTGGCCTTTTCGGGACTGATCTGGGCGGTGGCAAACCCTATGCGCCAGCTGGGAAATATCATGAACGAGTTTCAGAGGTTTGCCGCTGCAGCGGACAAGGTGATGGAAATCTACTATTCCGAACCGCAGATTGTGGATAAGCCGGATGCCATTGACAGGGAAGAGCGCTTTGCGGGAAAGGTGGAGTTCCGAAATGTCAGTTTCCAATATGCAGACGGCAACCTGCCGGTGCTTCATGACATATCCTTTGTGGCAAACCCCGGGGAGACGGTGGCAATTATGGGAGAGACCGGCTGTGGAAAGACCTCTCTGATTCAGTTGATTCCCAGATTCTATGAACCCACGGAGGGCGAGGTTCTGGTGGATGATATCAACGTGCAGGATCTGAAGCTTCATCAGCTTCGCAAGAATATCGGCCTGGCAACCCAGGATGTATTGCTTTATTCCGACACGATTGACGGCAATATCGCATACGGGGACAGTCACATCAAGCCTGAGGAGGTTGTGAGGTTTGCCAGATATTCGGCGGCCTCGGACTTTATTGCAAAGATGCCCGAAGGGTACGATACCATTGTGGGAGAACGGGGCGTGGGACTTTCCGGCGGACAGAAGCAGAGAATTTCCCTGGCCAGGGCCCTGGCGGTCAGACCAGCCATTCTGATTCTGGATGATACTACGTCCGCAGTGGATATGGAAACGGAAAAGAAGATTCAGCACAGCCTGAATGAACTGGATTTTCCCTGCACCAAGATTATCATTGCCCAGAGAATATCAACCACCAAGTTTGCCGATAAGATACTGGTGATTCAGGACGGAAGAATCACAGAGAGCGGAACCCATGAAGAGCTGGTGGCAAAGAAGGGCTATTATTACAGTCTGGTACAGTTACAGACAGGAGGGGAGGAATAAGACAATGGCAAGGAGAAATACATACAAGGAAGACGAAGTTCTGGAAACCCCCTTTGATTTTCATCATTTGCTTCGCGCCTCGGTTTATATTAAGAAGTACCTCGGAAGGATGATTTTAGCCCTTGTACTGAGTGCCCTTGGAGGTGTGGCTGCTTTGTTTGCTCCCATGATTAACCAGCGGGCCCTGGATGATGCGATTCCAAACAAGAATGTCAGGATGCTGATTACGCTGGTTGCCATTCTGGTCTGTGTGTATGTGGTCAGCGTCATCTTTACCACCATTCGCTCCCGTATCATGGTAAAGGTAAGTCAGAGCATCATTTTCGACATCAGAAAGGATATTTTTGAACATCTTCAGAAGCTGCCCTTCCAGTATTATGATGACAGACCTCACGGGAAAATATTAATCCGGGTGGTCAATTACGTTAACTCGGTTTCGGATATGCTCTCTAACGGACTGATTAATGTGGTGCTGGAGATTATCAATCTGATTTTTATCGTGGTATTTATGTTCTGCGTGGATGTCAAGCTTTCCCTGGTGGTCATGGCAGGCGTGCCGGTTCTGGCTGTCTTCATGATGTGGATAAAGAACAGACAGCGCAGGGCATGGCAGCAGGTTTCCAATAAGAATTCCAATCTCAATGCATACCTGCAGGAAAATATTGTGGGTGCCAAGATTACACAGATCTTTGCCAGGGAGGAGGAAAATGCCGAGACCTTTGCGGTGCTTGCAGACCGTTGCAGAAGTACCTGGCTGCAGGCGGTGAGATACAGTAATCTTGTCTGGCCGGGGATTGATAATATTTCTGTCTGGGTCAGGTCCGCAATCTTTATCTTTGGTCTGATTGTATTCGGACAAGGGAGTACCAGCCTTGGTACTATTGTGGCCATTGCCTCCTATGCATCACATTTCTGGCAGCCCATTATGAACCTGGGGAATATATTCAATAACTTTATCAATAATATTGCTTATCTGGAGAGGATTTTTGAGACCCTGGATGAACCTGTCACTGTAGCCGATGCAGAGGGCGCCGGAGAGATGCCGAAAATCAAAGGTGAAGTGACGTTTGAGAATGTTACCTTTGGATATGAAGAAGGTAAAACGGTGCTAAATAATCTTTCCTTCACTGTCAAACCGGGTGAGAGTGTGGCTCTGGTAGGACCTACCGGAGCCGGAAAGAGCACCATTGTGAATCTGATTTCAAGATTTTATAATGTCAACGGAGGAAGGGTTCTGATTGACGGAAATGATATTTCGCAGGTGACTCTGCATTCCCTTCGTTCCCAGATGGGCATTATGCTGCAGGACAGCTTTATTTTCTCCGGAACCATAGAGGATAATATCCGTTACGGCAAGCTGGATGCCACAGAGGAAGAAATTGTGAGAGCCAGCGAGATGGTCTGTGCAGATGAGTTTATCCGCAGGTTCCCGGAAGGATATAAGACTGAGGTAAAGGAGAGAGGCTCCCTGCTTTCCCAGGGACAGAAGCAGTTGATTTCCTTTGCCAGGACCCTGCTTTCCAATCCTGCCATCATGGTGCTTGACGAGGCGACCTCAAGTATTGACGTGCAGACGGAGAGAGCCTTGCAACGGGGCCTGAATGCGATGCTTCAGGGACGAACCTCTTTCATTATTGCCCACAGACTTTCCACAATCAAAAACTGCGACAAGATTATGTATATCGATCAGGGAGGAATCATGGAGTGCGGAACTCATGAGGAACTGATGGAGAAAAAGGGTTACTATTACCGTCTGTATACCGCACAGATGGAGGATATTGCGTAATGGTAAATATTGCATGGAGTCATTAAGAGAAACAGTATAATGCAGAATAGTGTGTAAACACGCAACAGTATAAAAGAATAAGTGGATAAAAAATTGCAGCGGATGGTTCATCCGCTGCAATATTTTTCGAAAAATTCATCCTCGGAACAGGGCCTGCTGTAGTAGAAGCCCTGGATATAGTCGGGCTTTAGCTCCGCAATGCGGGTCAGCTCAGCTCTGGTTTCCACTCCCTCTACCACGAGGTTCAGCCCGATGCTGTGAACCATACGAATAATATGTATCAGCAAATCGTATTCGTAGGTGCTTTGCAGGGCCTTCACAGTGAAGGTGCGGTCTATTTTGACGATGCTGGGCTGCAGGTTGCCGATATTAATCAGGTTGGAGTAACCGGTACCGAAATCATCCAATGCGATGCCAACTCCCAGTGATTTAAGCCTCTGCCATACCTTCTTTATGACGGCGCTGTCTTCCAGATGTCCGCTTTCCGTCATTTCCACTACCAGACATTCCGGAGGAAGCCCTGTTCCATTCAGGACTGCTTGGATGTCATCAAAGAGAGGGGTCTTCAGCAGCTGTACATAGGATAGATTGACGGAGATGCGGAAATCTGCATGAATCTTTCTTATTTTCCTGCAAACCTCCAGGGATTTTTTGATAATCCATTTTCCCACAGGGATGATTAAGCCGCTTTCTTCCAGCATGGGAATGAACTCCAAAGGTGATATGTTTTCGCCCTCCGGCGTGCGGAAACGCAATAAGGTTTCGGCGCCATACAGCTTTTCCTCACCGGTGACTATGATGGGTTGGAAATTCAGACTGAATCCTTTAAAATCCTCTGCCAGGGCCTGACGCATGTAGTTTAAAATCTGTCTTTTTCTCAGAAAAGCAGCATAGTCCTCCGGACGAAAGGCATAGAGCTGGTTTTTGCCACGGTTCTTGGCTTCATTCAATGCAAAAAGGGAGAATTTCATGGCGTCCTCATAGTTGCCGGCGCAGCAGTCAGGCATGTTGACGTCCTTCAGCGCCACCAATCCGGCGGATATGGTGTAGACTGCCTCGTAGTTCCCTTCAGCTACCGCCTGGTCCACTGCAGAGCGGATACGGCGGTAGAGGGAATTGACCTGCTCCATGTCGGAGCCGGAAAAATCCAAAATCATAAATTCATCTGAGGAGAGCTTGTATACAAACTGCATTTCCCCCAGGGAAGACTGAATGCATTCGGCCACCCTGCGTAAAATGTAATTTCCGTACTCTATACCAAGTCTTTCGTTAATCAGTTTAAAATCATCGATACCGACACGCAGAAACAGGATTTTGTCCGCCTGTGGAAGAAGTTCATGAGTATACTCACAGAAGGAAGATTCCCCCAGTAATCCGCTGAGATTATCGGCAATCTGTTTTTTACCTATTTCATTGATGCAGCCAATCATCAATTGGGGCGTGCCATCCTCGGAACGAATCAGACTTCCCCTGCAGTTAATCCAGATGGGAAATCCCTGTCGGCTGATCCAGCGGTATATAATATTGTGGCAGTCAGACTCGCCTCTGGCAATGCGGTTCAGGTCCTCCATCAGCCGTTGGAGATCGTCCGGATAAACAAAGGATTTGAAAGTGTCTGTTGCATTGGAAAGGATATTTCCTGACATTTTAAATCGGCTCAGAGCATTTTCTGTTATGAAATAAACGTCCTCTACGAGATCATAGACATAGAGATAATCGTTCATACAGGTGGAAAATGCTTTGGCTATATCGCAGAAAACTTGAAAGGTTTGGCAATGGTTGTCAGTATTCATACACACACTCCTCTGAAAAACTGCAATAATTTAGCTATATTATACTACAGTTATTAAAAATTTTAAATAAAATTTGTGAGTTTTTAGATAATTTTGTCGATTTGTGATGCAGATTCTGATTGATTTTTTTGGTATAATTGATATATTATGAGATGAAACTTTTTCCCCGGGACATCGTCTATAGGGATGGAACGGCTGAAGTGAGCGGAGGAGAGAACTTGAAGGATACGGAGATACTGGATTTATATTGGCAGCGGAATCAGCAGGCTCTGGCAGAAACCGAGAAGGCATATGGTAATTATTGTTACAGTATTGCGTGGCGCATTCTGTATGACAGGGAGGATGCCGAGGAATGTGTCAACGATACCTGGCTGAAGGCCTGGAATGCAATACCGCCAAGCCGGCCCGGGAGGTTATCCCTGTTTCTGGGAACAATCACCCGAAATTTATCCCTGGACAGGTGGAAGGGAAGGAGAGCTATGAAACGGGGACAAGGAGAGACGCAGATTGCGTTGGAGGAACTGGCAGAGTGCCTTCCGAATAACGACAGTACGGAGGATGCTGTGGAGGCAGCAGAGCTGGAGAGGATGCTGAATGTCTTCCTACATACGCTTTCGGAGCGGGACTGTAATGTTTTTCTCAGAAGATACTGGTATGTGGAGGATTATTCTTCCATAGCAGAACGGTACGGATTGAAGTTGAACACTGTGAAGACCAGTCTGTTCCGTACCAGGAATAAGCTGAAGGAATATTTGGAGAAGGAGGGTATTGTGCTGTGAATGATAAAGGACAGAAACGGGAAGAAGATGCATTGCGGATTATGCAGGCATTGTCTGCAGTGGATGAGGAGCTTTTGATCCGCAGCGGAGATGTGACCGGGGAGAAGGATGCCTCCTGCCCGGCACAAAACCAGCGGGGAAAGATTTACCGTTTTGTGATGCAGAACAGAGGTATTTTTGCCGCCTGTCTTTGCTTAACGGTACTGGCAGGCGCCTTCTGGGTGTCACAGACCCGCTTTAAGGACAGTGAAGTACAGAGAAATTCCACTGCGGAGGGTGGGTATGGTGCAGGAAATGCAATTGCAGGAATGATGGCGGATCAGGCGGCGGACAAAATGGACGCCGAGGAGGAGCTGCAATATACGGATACCGCAAAATGCGACATGGTGGAAAATGCAGAGAGCGGATATGAGGGCCTGGTGGGAAATGGTGAGAATACTGCCCAAAAAGATCGAAGTCAGGAAGAGGAGACAAAATTGCAGGCAGGCGATGTGACGGAGTCTACAGTAACAGATAAGGCGGAGGCAATAAAAAAATATGTATCTGCCGGTTTGCCGGAAGGGTATGAGTTCGTAGAAGAGACGACAGGAGACGAATTGATTCTGCGCTGGTGGGACGGGGAGCATTTCCTCTCCTTGAAGATTTTGCAAATACAGAGCGTGCCGGAAGCAGAAGACGCAGGTGGCTGGGTGCTGGAGGACGGCACTGTGGTGTATCCTGCGTACAGCGATTGGACAGAGGTGTTCTGGAAGCCTGATGATGAGGGCAGAGTGCAGTTTGGGCTGGTGGATGAAGAAGGTGTTCTGATTGAGTATTCGGGATATCTTGAAAAAGAAGAAGTAATCTATCTGTTCGGTGAATGGACTGAAGCTGAATAGGATTCTATGTGTGCTCGTATTCGTTTTCAGCCATGCGGTAGCCTACGCCTGTTTCGGTAAATACGTACTCCGGCTGAGCGGGATTCTTCTCTATTTTCCGCCGTATATTTGCCATATTTACGCGCAAAATCTGATTGTTGTTTTCAAAGGGCCCCCAGATGGTGCTGAGTATATGGTTATAGGTCAGTACTCTGCCAGCATTATTGGCGAGAAGAGTGAGCAACCGGTATTCAATCTGGGTCAGATGTATCTTTTCGCCTGCCAGGGTGACCTGATGCTTTCCGAAGTCAATCCGCAAATCTCCCGAGAGATAGATGTGATTGGCCATATGAAGCATACTGCGGCGCAGACAGGTACGTATCCTGGCCATGAGCTCGGCAGGACCGATGGGCTTGGTTATGTAATCGTCAGCACCCAGGTCAAGAGCGAGAACCTTGGCATTTTCTTCTGTGGTGTCGGAAATCACGATAATGATGAAGTCGCTTTGGGCACGCAGGGCCCTCAGAATATTACAACTGTTTGCACGGGGCAGCTCCATGTCGAGAAGAATTACGTTGGGGTGGAGGGCGGCGGCAAGACGTATCCCTTCACGCCCGGAAAAGGCCGGAGTGACCTGATAACCGTTTTCTCTTAAGGATTTCGTAAGGTACTTGCGGATTTTTCTGTTTGGTTCGATGAAAAGGATATGAATGAAATCTTTCATGGGCTTGACCGTCCTTAGCTTGAGACAGGATGTTGGAAAAGTCAGCATTGTGCTCTTTTGCAGGTTCCATATGCGGGAAAGTGCTACTTTTTAATGTTATACAGGGATATTATATATTTATTTAAATATTTTTTCAATATAATTTTACCGAGACCAGCGACCGGATGCACCGCAGGGCAGAATCAGACCGGTATCTTTCACCGGCAGGCCGATTTCAGCCGATTCGGTATGTCCGCCGAGCTTTTTTTCCACAGAGGATTTCAGCATATAGGTAAGCACAGCCGGCTGCAGTCCGGTGGTATAAGAATTGATTAAAAAGAAGAGAGCATCCTCGGAAAGCAGTTGTGTGGCCAGTTCCACCAACGGCCAGATGCATTCTTCTATTTTCCAGATTTCGCCCTTGGGTCCGCGACCATAGGAGGGGGGATCCATAATAATTCCGTCATATTGATTGCCCCGGCGAATCTCCCGTTCCACAAACTTAACACAATCATCCACCAGCCAGCGAATAGGTGCTTCACTCAGCCCGGAGCTGGCTGCATTTTCCTTTGCCCAGCCTACCATGCCTTTGGCAGCATCCACGTGGGTTACGGCAGCGCCGGCTGCAGCAGCAGCCAGGGTAGCTCCGCCTGTGTAGGCAAAAAGATTCAGCACCCTGGGCCTGCGGCCGGGGTTGTCCTGAATGGATTTGGCAATCAATGAGGAAAACCAGTTCCAGTTCACTGCCTGCTCGGGAAACAATCCTGTATGCTTGAAACTGAAGGGCTTCAGATGAAAGGTCAGAGGTGTAGCCGCAACAGGCAGAGAATACTGGATGATCCATTCCTCCGGCAAGTCAAAGAATTCCCACTGCCCACCACCCTTTGTGCTGCGGTGGTAATGACCGTGATGCCGGCTCCAGCCCTTATGATGTCGGGGAGTATTCCAGATTACCTGGGGGTCGGGACGTATCAGAAGATAGTCTCCCCAGCGTTCCAGCTTTTCTCCGTCAGAGGTGTCCAATACTTCGTAGCTTTTCCAGTTGTTTGCAACCCACATATCAAAATCCTTTTCTTCTATATTATAATGCTTTTGGTGCTGTATACCAATTGCCCCGGTATCATGCAGTACAACGATTATGTTCAACATTATAACTAATTTCGGCCGCGCTGTAAACAGGGTGTTTGTCAGCCGCGCCATTCGCGCGTCCGCTCCAAAGTTCAGCCGCGCCATTCGCGCGTCCGCTCCAAAGTTCAGCCGCGCCATTCGCAAAACGTGCCTGCGGCACTTCTCCGCTGCTGCGCAGCTATTTTTGCTCATTTAGTGGCGCTCAGTCCATGCGAAAACAGAAGTGCAAAAACATGCGAGCATGTTTTGTGCATGCGTTTTTTCGCATGGCTGAACTTTGTATGAAAAAAAGTACAAATTTTTTAAAAAATGTCTTGCAAAATTTTGGAATAGCGATTATACTTGTTCTTGCTGTGACATGATAGCGTTGAAACGTGAGGTTGCCGGGTGTCAGTAATGGCAGACGGGTTTTCCGTGGAGCGAATGTCAAGTTACCAAACTGACGACAAGTCACTGTACAAAGTCTGTATCAGACAGAAACGACGTGAAAGAGCCAAAGACCTGAAGAATGTTGCGTAAGGGTTTAGGACACACACGGGAGAGTGTACAGTCACCGCTTGTCGTACTTAGAACTTAAAAGTGCGAAAAGGAGGCGACTTTTTTTATGGCAAGTCAAGTAATGAGAATTACCCTTAAGGCTTATGAGCATCAGCTGGTTGATGCATCTGCAAAGAAGATTATTGATACTGTAAAGAAGACCGGATCTGAGGTGAGCGGTCCCGTGCCTCTTCCTACCAAAAGGGAAGTTGTTACGATTTTGAGAGCAGTACACAAGTACAAGGACTCCAGAGAACAGTTCGAGCAGAGAACTCATAAGAGACTTATCGATATCATTGCACCTACCCAGAAGACAGTGGATGCGCTGCAGAGACTGGAAATGCCGGCCGGTGTTTACATTGATATTAAGATGAAGACAAAGTAATCAAAAACAAAACCTCTACTAGACGTATGAACACTTCCTGTACCAATACAGGAAAAGGAGCAGAGGCTCCTTATGGTTATGACGCAACGGTAACTGTGTGGTCCGCTATGTAGAAGGCTGCGACTCACATTGCAGCTGCAAAGCCCAAAAGGCAGAAAGAGAGGAAAAATGAAGAAAGCAATTTTGGCAACAAAAGTCGGAATGACTCAAATCTTCAATGAAGACGGCTCACTGATTCCCGTAACCGTTCTTCAGGCAGGTCCCTGTGTTGTTACACAGGTCAAGACCGTTGAAAACGACGGATACAGCGCAGTACAGGTTGGATTCGTAGACAAGAAAGAAAAGATTGTTAACAAGGATGCAGGCGGCAAAAAGGAAGTCATCCACAGACACGGAGTGAACAAGGCTCTGGCAGGACACTTCAAGAAAGCCGGCGTAAGCGCAAAGAGATACATTAGAGAGTTCAAATTTGAGAATGCAGAGGAATATACTCTGGGTTCCGAAATCAAGGCTGATATCTTTGCGGAAGGCGACAAGATTGATGCTTCTGCAATCAGCAAAGGTAAAGGCTTCCAGGGCGCCATTAAGAGATTCGGACAGCACAGAGGACCTATGAAGCACGGTTCCAAGTTCCATCGTCATCAGGGTTCCAACGGTGCATGTTCATCCCCCAGCCGTGTATTCAAAGGCAAGGGAATGCCCGGACATATGGGTTGTGTAAAGGTAACTGTTCAGAACCTTGAGGTTGTAAAGGTAGATGCAGAAAAGAACCTTCTGCTTGTAAAGGGTGCCGTACCCGGACCCAAGAAGGCTTTGGTAACTATCAAAGAGACCACCAAGGTTGAGGCATAATGGCGAGCACGCGCGTGAAAGGAGGACCATCAGATGGCAAAAGTATCAGTTTATAATATGGAAGGCAAAGAAGTTGGTACAATCGAATTAAGCGATGCAGTGTTCGGTGTAGAAGTAAATGAGCACTTGGTTCACATGGCAGTTGTACAGCAGCTTGCAAATAATCGTCAGGGAACTCAGAAGGCAAAAACCCGTGCTGAAGTATCCGGCGGCGGAAGAAAGCCCTGGAGACAAAAGGGTACCGGTCATGCAAGACAGGGTTCTATCCGTGCTCCTCAGTGGAAGGGTGGCGGAGTTGTGTTTGCACCCGTTCCCAGAGATTATTCTTTCAAGCTTAACAAGAAGGAAAAGAGAGCGGCTCTGAAGTCCGCATTGTCCAGCAAGGTTCAGGACAGCAGACTGATTGTGGTTGACGAGCTGAAATTTGATGAAATCAAGACAAAGAACTTTGTCAATGTAATGAATAACTTGAAGGTTGAAAAGGGTCTGATTGTTATCGCTGAGAATGATACAAACGTAGTGATGTCTGCCAGAAATGTTGCAGAAGTGGATACCGCTCTGGTAAATTCCATCAATGCATATGACATCATGAAGGCAAAGACCTTAGTCCTGACCAAGGATGCAGTTGCAAAAATCGAGGAGGTGTACGCATAATGGCAGACCTTAAATACTATGACGTAATCCTCAAGCCGGTGATCACTGAGAAGAGTATGGCTGGTATGGGCGAGAAGAAATATACATTCCTGGTTCATACAGAAGCAAATAAGTCTCAGATCAAAGAGGCTGTTGAGAAGATTTTCGAAGGTACCAAGGTAAAGCAGGTTAACACGATGAACTATGATGGCAAGGTGACCAACAAGGGCAGAAGACGTGGAATGAACCTGGGCAAAACCGCTAAGACCAAGAAGGCTGTGGTTACTTTGACAGCTGACAGCAAGGACATTGAGATCTTTGCAGGATTATAAGACAGAATCCCAAGGGATTTGCAGCGGATGTATAAGTATGTGGCCTTACAGAGAAAGGCCGCGCAAAATAGTTGAGATAAGGAGATAAAAAAGATGGGTATTAAGACATACAACCCCTATACACCCTCCAGAAGAAATATGACCGGTTCCGATTTCAGCGAAATCACAAAGACAACTCCCGAAAAGAGCCTTTGCGTTTCACTGAAGAAGAACTCCGGACGTAACAATCAGGGTAAGATTACTGTGAGACACCGCGGCGGCGGCTCCAGAAGAAAGTACAGAATCGTTGATTTCAAGAGATTTAAGGATGGCATTCCCGCAGTTGTAGTTGGCATCGAGTACGACCCCAACAGAACAGCAAACATTGCACTGATCTGCTATGCAGACGGTGAGAAGGCATATATTCTTGCACCCGAAGGCCTCACAGAGGGCATGAAGGTTATGAACGGTCCTCAGGCTGAAGTAAGAGTCGGCAACTGCCTGCCTCTTTCGGAGATTCCCGTAGGTACACAGGTACACAACGTTGAGCTTCATCCCGGCAAGGGCGGCCAGCTTGTCCGCGCAGCAGGAAACGGCGCACAGCTGATGGCTAAGGAAGGTAAGTATGCTACTCTTCGTCTTCCTTCCGGTGAAATGAGAATGGTTCCGTTGGTATGCCGCGCAACCGTAGGTATTATCGGCAATGTGGATCACAACCTTGTCAATATCGGTAAAGCCGGACGTAAGCGTCACATGGGCATTCGTCCCACGGTACGAGGCGCTGTTATGAACCCTAACGATCATCCTCACGGTGGTGGTGAAGGTAAGAACGGAATCGGACGTCCCGGTCCTTCCACTCCTTGGGGCAAGCCCGCTCTTGGACTTAAGACCCGTAAGGCTAAGAAGGCTTCCAACAAGCTGATTGTAAGAAGACGTAACGGTAGAGCAATCAAATAATTGAGGAGGAAAGACAATGGCTAGATCACTGAAAAAAGGACCTTTTGCAGACGCAAGCCTGCTGAAGAAGGTAGACGCTTTAAATGCATCGGGACAGAAGCAGGTTATCAAGACCTGGTCCCGCCGTTCTACGATTTTCCCTTCCTTTGTAGGACTTACATTCGCAGTTCATGACGGCAGAAAGCATGTTCCCGTATATGTGACTGAGGATATGGTAGGCCACAAGCTGGGTGAGTTCGTAGCAACCAGAACCTACAGAGGTCATGGTAAAGACGAGAAAAAGTCCAAAGTAAAATAATTTTTACAGCGCACAATTACCCGGGAGGGTATTGCGGTGAGTCTGTCTGCGGGCTTTCAGCCTGTAGCAGATGCGTTGCCGTATTTCTTTAAAAGGAGGATATTTATCTATGGCTAAAGGACATAGAAGTCAGATTAAGAGAGAGAGAAACGCCCAGAAGGATACAAGACCTTCCGCAAAGCTTTCCTATGCAAGAGTTTCCGTACAGAAGGCATGCTTTGTGCTGGACGCAATCAGAGGCAAGGATGTGCAGACTGCACTTGGCATTTTGGAGTACAATCCCAGATATGCTTCCAGTCTTATCAAGAAGCTGCTTGAGTCAGCAATTGCAAACGCAGAGAACAACAACGGCATGAATAAGGATAACCTTTATGTTGCAGAGTGCTATGCAAACAAGGGACCTACCATGAAGCGTATGCAGCCCAGAGCAAGAGGCAGCGCATACCGCATCGAGAAGAGAATGAGCCACATCACCGTTGTGCTTGACGAGAAGAAGTAAGGAAAGGAGCAGACAAATGGGACAGAAAGTTAATCCTCATGGCTTAAGAGTCGGAGTTATCAAAGATTGGGATTCCAAGTGGTACGCTGAGAATGAGTTTTCAGATTATCTGATTGAAGACTATAATATCAGAAAGTATCTGAAGAAGAAGTTATACAGCGCAGGTGTTGCCAAAATCGAAATCGAGAGGGCATCAGACAGAGTGAGAGTTATCGTTCACACTGCAAAGCCCGGTGTGATTATCGGAAAGGGCGGCGCTGAAATCGAAGTTACCAAGAATGAGCTTTCCAAGATGACCGGCAAGAAGGTTCTTGTTGACATCAAGGAGATTAAGAGACCTGACAGAGATGCACAGCTGGTTGCAGAGAATATTGCCCAGCAGCTTGAGAACCGTGTATCCTACAGACGTGCTATGAAGTCCTGCATGGGCAGAACCATGAAGGCAGGCGCACTGGGAATCAAGGCTGCATGTGCCGGCCGTCTCGGCGGTGCAGATATCGCAAGAAGTGAGTTCTACAGCGAGGGAACTATTCCTCTTCAGACACTCAGAGCAGATATCGATTACGGCTTTGCAGAAGCTGACACAACCTATGGTAAGGTTGGTGTCAAGGTTTGGATCTACAAGGGTGAGATCCTTCCCACAAAGGAAAATCAGACGGAAGGGAGCGATAAATAATCATGTTAATGCCGAAGAGAGTAAAACGTCGTAAACAGTTTCGTGGCACCATGAGAGGTAAGGCAAGCAGAGGCAATACCCTGACCTACGGTGAGTACGGTCTGGTGTCAACCGAACCCTGCTGGATTAAGTCCAATCAGATTGAAGCAGCACGTATTGCACTTACCCGTTATACAAAGCGTACCGGTCAGGTTTGGATCAAGATTTTCCCTGACAAGCCCGTTACAGCTAAGCCGGCTGAAACTCGAATGGGTTCCGGTAAAGGCTCCCTGGAGTACTGGGTAGCAGTTGTAAAGCCCGGACGTGTCATGTTCGAAATTGCCGGAGTACCTGAAGACCAGGCTAAAGAAGCACTGAGACTTGCAATGCATAAGCTTCCCTGCAAGTGTAAGATTGTTTCTAAGGCAGATTTGGAAGGCGGTGTAGAATAATGAAAGCAGATAAGTTTGTAAAAGAGTTAAAGAACAAGTCCGTTGAGGATCTGAATAAGGATCTTGTTACTGCAAAGAAGGAACTCCTCAACCTGAGATTTCAGAACGCAACCAATCAGCTGGATAATACTGCAAGAATCAACGAAGTAAGAAAGAATATTGCACGTATTCAGACAGTTATCACCGAAAAGGCAAGGGCATAAAGGTGCATCGCCGGACAGCTTCTGAGCTGACGGCGTGTAGAAAGGAGTAAACAACGTGGAAAGAAATTTGAGAAAAGTTCGTACCGGTAAGGTAACCAGTAATAAGATGGATAAGACAATCGTTGTGGCTATCGAAGAGCATGTAAAGCATCCTCTTTACAAGAAGGTCGTAAAGAGAACCTATAAGCTGAAGGCACATGACGAGAATAACGAGTGCAACATTGGCGATACCGTAAAGGTAATGGAGACAAGACCTCTGTCCAAGGATAAGAGATGGAGACTTGTCGAAATCGTAGAGAAAGTGAAGTAATTCAGCCGTAGGTGCGGCAAAGGAGGAAAATCATGGTTCAGCAGGAAACTAGACTGAAGGTTGCTGATAACACCGGAGCAAAAGAACTGCTTTGCATCCGCGTTATGGGCGGCTCTACAAGAAGATATGCGCAGATCGGCGATGTGATTGTTGCTTCCGTTAAAGATGCAACACCAGGCGGCGTTGTAAAGAAGGGTGATGTTGTTAAGGCTGTAGTGGTTCGTTCCGTTAAGGGCGCTCGCCGTAAGGACGGTTCTTACATCAAGTTCGATGAGAACGCAGCAGTAATCATCAAGGATGACAAGACACCCAGAGGAACCCGTATTTTTGGGCCGGTAGCAAGAGAGCTTCGTGAAAAACAGTTCATGAAGATTGTATCTCTGGCTCCCGAAGTATTATAAGGAGGTGCCAATATGTCGACAATGAAGATTAAAAAGGGCGATACAGTCAGAGTAATCGCCGGTAAGGACAGCAAGGTAAAAGAGGGCGCAAACGGTGCGCTGATCGGTTTGGAGGGAAAGGTACTTTCCGTTGACGTTGAGAATCACAAGGTACTGGTTGAGGGCGTTAACATGATTACAAAGCACGCAAAGCCTTCTCAGGCAAACCCCGACGGCGGTATCGTCCAGAAAGAAGCTCCTATTGATATTTCAAATGTCATGCTTGTCCACAAGGGCAAGACAACCAGAGTCGGTTTCAAGGTAGAAAACGGCAAGAAGGTCCGTATTGCAAAGGCAACCGGCGAAGTGATTGATTAATCAATAGGAAGGAGGAATCGAAACGTGGCTAGATTAAAAGATTTTTACTATGATGAAGTAGTAGAAGCTATGATGAAGAAGTTTGGATATAAGAATATTATGGAAGTTCCCAAGCTTGATAAGATTGTTGTCAACATGGGTGTCGGCGAGGCAAAGGACAATGCAAAGGTTCTTGACAACGCTGTTGCCGATATGGAGGCAATCACAGGCCAGAAGGCAGTTCTGACCAAGGCTAAGGGCTCTATCGCAAACTTCAAGATTCGTGAGGGTATGCCTATCGGATGTAAGACTACCCTGCGCGGCGAGAAAATGTATGAATTCCTTGATCGCCTGGTGAACCTTGCACTGCCCCGTGTGCGTGACTTCAGAGGTATCAACCCCAACGCATTTGACGGCAGAGGCAACTATGCACTGGGAATTAAGGAGCAATTCATCTTCCCCGAAATTGAGTATGACAAGATTGATAAGACCAGAGGAATGGATATCATTTTTGTCACCACAGCAAAGACTGATGAAGAAGCACGCGAGCTGTTGACACTGTTCAATATGCCTTTCGCAAAACAATAATATGGAGGTAAAATTCTCATGGCTAAGACATCTATGAAGATTAAACAGCAGCGCAAGCCCAAGTTCTCTACTCAGGCATACACCCGTTGCAAAATTTGTGGTCGTCCCCACGCTTATTTAAGAAAATACGGCATCTGCAGAGTTTGCTTCCGCGAACTGGCATATAAGGGAGAGATTCCCGGTGTTAAGAAGTCTAGCTGGTAAGGAAGGAGGAAGAAAACAATGACAATGAGCGATCCTATTGCAGATATGCTTACAAGAATCCGTAATGCAAACACTGCTAAGCATGATACTGTTGATGTACCTGCCTCCAGAATGAAGCTGTCTATTGCACAGATACTTCTGGATGAGGGATATATTGCAAAGTATGACGTTATCGAAGACGGTAATTTTAAGACCATCCATATCACACTGAAGTACGGTGCTGACAAGACTGAAAAGATTATCACCGGCATCAAGAGAATCTCCAAGCCCGGTCTGCGTATTTATGTAGGCAAGGATGAACTTCCCAAGGTTCTTGGTGGCCTGGGCATTGCAATCATCTCTACCAACCAGGGCGTAATTACCGATAAGAAGGCACGCGAGCTCCAGGTTGGAGGCGAGGTACTTGCATTTGTCTGGTAAGCAATAAAATCAAGCACGAGCGAAGCGAAGTATTTGATTTTATGCGACAGACATCGAGAAAACATAAAGCAGCGTAGCTGCGACGGATGCGAAGCAGCCGGTTTTCGAGATGATAGTATAAAATAAGTATTTTATAAAAATATAGGAGGTACGGGCATGTCACGTATAGGTAGAATGCCAATCGCAATTCCTGCAGGTGTTACTGTAGATATTGCAGAAAATAACAAAGTGACCGTTAAGGGTCCCAAGGGTACTCTTGAGAGAGTGTTACCCGCTGAAATGGAAATTAAGGTTGAAGGTGCTGAGATTCTGGTAAGCAGACCCAACGATTTGAAGAAGATGAAGTCCCTTCATGGTCTGACCAGAACCCTGATTCACAACATGGTGGTAGGTGTTACCGAGGGCTTCGAGAAGAAGCTGGAAGTTAACGGTGTCGGATACAGAGCTGCTAAAAGCGGTAAGAAGCTGACCCTGAATCTCGGTTATTCCCATCCCGTTGAGATGATTGATCCTGAAGGCGTTGAGACGGTTGTCGATGACAAGTACATCACTGTTAAGGGCATTGACAAGGAAAAGGTTGGTCAGTTTGCAGCTGAAATCAGAGACAAGAGAAGACCTGAGCCTTACAAGGGTAAGGGAATTAAGTACGTTTCCGAGACAATCAGACGCAAAGTCGGCAAGACCGGTAAGAAATAACAGATAAGGAGAGTATGAAGATGGTTAGCAAGGAATCAAGAAAAGATGTACGTGTGAAAAAGCACATGAGAATTCGTAACCGCTTCAGTGGTACTGCTGAAAGACCCCGTCTTGCAGTATTCAGAAGCAATAATCATATGTATGCTCAAATTATCGACGATACTGTTGGGAATACATTAGTATCCGCTTCCACGCTCGAGAAGGATATCAAGAGCGAACTTGAGAAGACCAATAACGTTGATGCGGCAGCATACCTGGGAACCGTCATTGCCAAGAGAGCAATGGAAAAAGGTATCAAGGAAGTTGTTTTTGACAGAGGCGGCTTTATTTATCAGGGTAAGATCGCAGCATTAGCTGAGGCAGCCAGAGAAGCTGGCCTGGAATTCTAAGAAAGGAAGAGGAATACACCATGAAACATACAATCATAGATGCAAGCCAGTTAGAATTGACTGATAAGGTTGTTACCATCAAGCGTGTAGCTAAGACCGTAAAAGGCGGACGTAACATGCGCTTTACAGCCCTGGTTGTAGTAGGTGACGGTAACGGCCATGTCGGTGCAGGTCTGGGCAAGGCAGTAGAAATCCCCGAAGCTATCCGTAAGGGAAAAGAGGATGCAATGAAGCATCTTGTTGAGGTTGCTTTGGATGAGAACAATTCCATTACTCATGACTTTATCGGAAAGTATGGTTCTGCAAACGTTTTGCTGAAGAAAGCTCCCGAAGGTACCGGTATCATCGCAGGCGGCCCTGCCCGTGTGGTATGTGAGCTTGCAGGTATCAAGAATATCCGTACAAAGTCTCTGGGATCTAACAATAAGCAGAATGTTGTCCTGGCAACAATTACAGGTCTGAGCCAGCTCAAGAGCCCCGAAGAGGTTGCCAAGAGCCGCGGAAAGTCAGTTGAAGAAGTTTTAGCGTAATTCCGCAGAAAAGGAGTTAATTATGGCAGATAAGAAGTTAAAGATTACTTTGGTAAAGTCCACCATCGGTGCTGTGCCGAAGAATAAGGCAATTGTTCAGTCTATGGGACTTCGCAAGATTGGTAGTTCCGTAATACTTCCTGATAATGATGCTACAAAAGGACAGATTCGTCAGGTAGGTTATTTGTTGAAAGTAGAAGAAGCATAAGTAAAGGAGGTGTTAGAAGATGGAATTATCAAATTTGAGACCTGCAGAAGGTTCCAAGCAGAGCAATAATTTCAGAAGAGGCCGCGGACATGGTTCAGGCAACGGCAAGACCGCAGGTAAAGGACACAAGGGTCAGAAGGCTCGTTCCGGAGCACCCAGAACCGGTTTTGAAGGTGGACAGATGCCTTTGTACAGACGCCTTCCCAAGAGAGGCTTCACCAACAGAAACACAAAGGAAATCGTTGCAATCAATCTTAGCGCTCTCGAGTGCTTTGACAATGGTGCAACAGTAGATGTAAATGCACTAATGGAAGCTGGCATTGTTAAGAATCCCAGGGATGGCGTTAAGATACTCGGTAACGGAGACCTGACCAAGAAGCTCAATGTCAAGGCAGATGCATTCAGTGCATCCGCAAAGGAGAAGATTGAGGCGCTTGGCGGAACAGCAGAGGTGATGTAATGCTTAAAACGCTGAAAAATGCATTTAAGATTAAAACAGTCAGAGATAAGCTTCTGTTTACATTTTTTATGTTAATTGTGGTGCGGGTTGGCTCACAGCTGCCCGTGCCCGGTGTAAACCAGTCGTATATCAAGGACTTGTTCGCAAATCAGTTTAACGGCGACTTTAGTTTTTTCAATGCAATTACCGGCGGCTCCTTTGAGAATATGTCAATATTTGCATTGAATATTTCGCCCTATATCACATCTTCCATCATCATGCAGCTGCTCACGATTGCGATTCCCAAGCTGGAGGAAATGCAGCGTGACGGTGAAGAAGGAAGAAAGAAGATTGTTTCCCTTACCCGTTATGTGACGGTTGCACTTGCTTTGATTCAGTCTGTCGCTATGGCAGTGGGATTCGGAAGCCGTGGATTGCTCAACGGATATGCGCAGATGAGCGCGGGCTATAAGACTCTCAGCATTATTTCTACAGTTGCAACCCTGACTGCCGGCAGTGCCTTCCTGATGTGGGTAGGTGAAAGAATCACTGAGAATGGTATCGGAAATGGTATATCCATTGTCCTGGTAATTAATATTATTTCCAGAATGCCCGAGGACCTGGTGAATCTGTTCAAACGCTTTGTTTTTTCAAATGACAAGATTCATACTGCACCGGCATCTGCAATTCTGGCTGCAGTGATTATTATTGGAATCATTGTGGCGATGGTAGTCATGGTAATCATTTTGAATGACGGTGTCCGCAGAATTCCCGTACAATATGCAAATAAGGTACAGGGAAGGAAGATGGTAGGCGGTCAGACCTCCAACATTCCGCTGAAGGTAAACACTGCCGGCGTTATTCCCGTCATTTTTGCACAATCAATTCTTCAGTTCCCCGTAATTATTTCATCTTTTGCGGGGTACAATGGAACGGGAGTGTGGAGTGAGATCCTGAAGTATCTGAATTCCAGTTACTGGTGTAATTTTAAAGCCGGTCAGATAAAGTATTCCATAGGATTACTGGTATATATTGCGTTGATTATCTTTTTTGCATATTTCTATACATCCATTACCTTTAATCCCTTACTGGTAGCCGACAACCTGAAGAAGGCGGGAGGGTTCATCCCCGGCATCAGACCCGGTAAGCTGACCAGTGATTATCTGAACAAGGTATTGAACCACATTGTATTCATAGGTGCCGTAGGCCTGACCGTCATTGCTGTCATTCCTTATCTTTTCAGCAGTATAGGAGCAAGTATTTCCTTCGGCGGCACAAGCCTTATCATTATAGTAAGCGTTGTGCTGGAAACCATGAAACAGGTGGAATCCCTGATGCTTGTTCGAAATTATAAAGGCTTTTTGGAAAAATAGTGTAAGTGAGAGTCGCGCAGGTTCTGTCCTGCGCGATTTTTGTCTTGCAAAATTTCCCTAAAGTAGGTAAAATATTAATGTTAGAGTTTTGAGGGGCGGTGCCCTCTTCTGAAACACATAAGGAGGTATGGATTTGAAGATTATCATGTTAGGTGCGCCCGGTGCCGGAAAAGGTACACAGGCAAAGATGATTGCAGAAAAGTATCAGATTCCCCACGTTTCTACCGGGGATATTTTCCGGGCAAATATAAAGAACGGAACGGAGCTTGGCTTAGAAGCGAAGAAATATATGGACCAGGGGCTTCTGGTTCCCGATGAACTGACAGTGAAAATTCTGTTGGACAGGGTGGCCCAGGCAGATTGTGCAAAGGGTTATGTGCTGGATGGTTTCCCCAGAACAATTCCTCAGGCACAGGTGCTGGATGAGGCACTGAATAAGCTTGGTGAGTCTGTTGATTATGCAATCAACGTGGATGTTCCCGATGAGAACATCGTGAGAAGAATGTCCGGAAGACGTGCCTGCTTAAAGTGCGGTGCTACTTACCATATTGAGCACATTCCACCCAAAAAGGAGGGCGTGTGTGACACCTGCGGAAGTGAGCTGGTGCTCAGGGACGATGATAAACCTGAAACCGTGCTTAATCGTCTGAAGGTATATCATGACCAGACCCAGCCCTTAATCGATTTTTATACGGCTAAGGGAGTTTTGAGAAGTGTGGACGGCACATTGGACATGAAGGATGTGTTTGCTGCCATCACGGACATTTTGGGTTAAGGGAACGAAGGAACCGAAAATGATTATTATAAAGAACGAACAGGAAATTGAATTAATTCGGGAATCCTGTAAGCGCCTGGCAGTGGTGCATAAGGAGCTGGAGGAATATGTAAGGCCGGGTATTTCTACCAAAGATATCGATATCAAGGGCGATCAACTGATTAGAAAGCTCGGAGGAATACCCAATTTCCTGCATTACAACGGTTATCCCGCCAGTATCTGCGTATCGGTGAATAACGAGGTGGTGCATGGTATCCCCACAAAGCATCGTATTCTCCAGGAAGGAGATATCGTCAGCCTTGATGCAGGAATGATTTATAAGGGGTATCATTCGGATGCTGCCAGAACCCATGGTGTGGGACAGATTACACCGGAGGCTCAAAAGCTGATTGACGTAACAAGAGAAAGTTTCTTTGCCGGTATAAAAGAAGCCAGGGCGGGAAATCATCTCTTTGACATTTCCAATGCCATTGCTGCCTATATCAAGCCACACGGATATGGTATAGTTCGTGATCTTGTAGGCCATGGCGTGGGCACCAAATTACACGAAGACCCCCAGATTCCGAATTTTGCCCAGCTTAAAAGGGGACCGAAGCTGCGTGCAGGCATGACACTTGCCGTGGAACCCATGATTAACATGGGGCGTGCCGACGTGGAGTGGCTGGACGATGACTGGACTGTGGTGACACAGGATGGTTCCCTGTCTGCACATTACGAGAATACCATTCTTATTACGGAGGATGGTGAACCGGAAATTTTAACCCTCGAATAAGGAAGAGATTATGGTAGGACAGTTTACATTTTCCAGGGCAGGTCATGACAAGGGTACCCTTTTTGTGATTGTCAGAGAAGAGGAAGATTTCGTATATTTGTCGGATGGAAGACTTAAAAAACCGGACGCACCCAAAAAAAAGCGCAGAAAGCATCTACAGCCCGTGAACCTGACAGTGGAAGAGCCGCTGAGGGAGAAGCTGTTAAAGGGTGAAACGGTGTATCCGGAGGAGATAAGAACAGCCATAAGACGATATCGGGAGAGCAGTCAGGAGAAGTAATACAACGGTGCGGAAAGAGAGATTCATATAAAACAAGCCGGCAGACGGAGAGAACCGGCAGGAATGGAGATTTGAATATGTCTAAGAGTGATGTTATAGAAATAGAAGGAACAGTAGTCGAGAAGCTGCCCAATACCATGTTTCAGGTGGAACTGGAGAACGGTCATCGCGTTTTGGCTCACATCAGCGGTAAGCTTCGCCAGAATTTCATCAGAATTCTGCCCGGTGACAAGGTGACCCTGGAGCTTTCTCCCTACGACCTCAGCAAGGGACGCATTATCTGGCGTGATAAGTAAAGGCAATGCAAGGGGACATTCTACCGGAGGATTCCTTTTAGGAAGAGCAATTAAAAATATGAAATAATTATGAAATGGGGGCTTGCCAATTGGCGGCCCCCATGTTATAATGTAAAACGGTCTTTTTTGAAAGGAGGGTTTAAAGATGAAGGTTAGATCATCAGTAAAACCGATTTGCGAAAAGTGCAAAATCATCAAGAGAAAAGGACGCATCAGAGTTATCTGCGAGAATCCGAAGCACAAACAGAGACAGGGATAATCACCGCTTGCCATCGGCCGGTAACAGGCTGAGGGCAGGTTAAGTGAGTTCTTGTCAGGTTTTTATGTGCGGCTGAACCGATGCGGATGCGCCCGCATTGATTATCATAGAACCTGGATAGAGCTTACCGGAGATTACTTGTTGATACCAGGATTGTCTTGGAAAGATCGGATGAAGCGTCCGGTTGGGTGAAAACCCCAATCAATTAGTAACTAGGAATGCATGCCAACAAACAGACCAAACGGCATGCAAAGATGCATCATGAGCTGATGCACGGAAAATGGAGGAAATGTAAATGGCTCGTATTGCAGGTGTTGACTTACCCAGAGAGAAACGAATTGAGATCGGTTTGACCTATGTCTACGGAATCGGCAGACCTACAGCCAACAAGATTCTGGCTGAAGCAGGCGTAAATCCCGATACCAGAGTAAGGGACATTACCGATGACGAGGTGAAGAAGATTTCTGACGTAATCGAAAAGCTCGGTGTAACCGTAGAAGGTGATTTGAGACGTGAAGTTGCTCTGAACATCAAGAGACTTCAGGAAATCGGTTGCTATCGCGGTATCCGTCATCGTAAGGGATTGCCCGTTCGTGGACAGAACACCAAGAACAACGCAAGAACCCGCAAGGGACCCAAGCGTACGGTTGCAAACAAGAAAAAGTAATTGCGCAGCATAGTTAAGCAATTATTTGATGCTTCTGAACTTGCAAAGCAGATTCAGAAGGTTCCGCAAGATTAAATGAAAGCGGCGTAACTGTAAGAGGGAATTGAGATGATTCCTATCAATGAGAAAGTAGGTTAGTTTAAAAATGGCGAAACAGCAGGTTGCAAAGAAAGTAACAAAAAAGCGCGTAAAGAAAAACGTTGAACGCGGACAGGCACATATTCAGTCTTCTTTTAACAATACAATTGTTACACTGACTGACAGCGAGGGTAATGCTCTGAGCTGGGCAAGTGCCGGTGGTCTGGGATTTAAAGGTTCAAGGAAATCTACTCCGTATGCAGCACAGGTGGCAGCAGAGACAGCAACGAAGGCTGCTCTTGTACATGGACTGAAGTCCGTAGATGTATTTGTAAAGGGACCCGGTTCAGGACGTGAAGCTGCAATCAGAGCACTTTCTGCATGCGGTCTTGAGGTAATCAGTATCCGCGACGTGACACCCGTTCCTCACAACGGATGCCGTCCTCCCAAGCGCAGAAGAGTATAGTTGTAACTGAAAAATGTTGGAAGAAGGCAGTTGAGAAACTGTTGTAAACAAACAAAAAGGAGATTATAAAATGGCAATTAATCGCACACCCGTATTAAAGAGATGCCGTTCCCTCGGCCTTGAGCCTTCTTATCTGGGATACGACAAGAAATCAAACAGACAGAATGCAAGAGCAGGCAAGAAGGTAAGTGAATACGGACTTCAGCTTCGCGAAAAGCAGAAGGCTAAGTTCATCTACGGCGTACTTGAGAAGCCTTTCAGAAACTACTATGAGAAGGCTGACAGAATGAAGGGTATGACCGGTGAAAACCTGATGGTTATGCTTGAGAGCAGACTTGACAGTGTTGTCTTCAGAATGGGATTTGCAAGAACCAGAAGAGAAGCAAGACAGATTGTTGACCATAAGCATGTGCTGGTAAACGGAAAGGTGGTAAATGTACCGTCCTATCTGA
This sequence comes from Acetatifactor sp., assembly GCA_051880315.1. Taxonomy (GTDB): domain Bacteria; phylum Bacillota; class Clostridia; order Lachnospirales; family Lachnospiraceae; genus Acetatifactor. The sequence continues at coordinate 46,761 of JBJENR010000059.1, read as the reverse complement.
TTAAGGCTGGCGATGTGATTGAAATCAAAGAGAGTGCTAAGTCCATGCAGAGATACAAGGACATCGTTGAGGTAACAGGCGGAAGACTTGTTCCCGAATGGATGGACGTAGACATTGAAAACTTTAAGGGGACCATAAAGAATCTTCCTACCAGGGAAATGATTGATGTACCTGTAAATGAGATGCTTATTGTCGAGTTGTACTCCAAATAAATGACGAAACCACAAGGAGGGTATTGACTGTGTTTGATTTTGAAAGACCTAATATTGAGGTTACTGAGATTTCAGAAGACAAGAGGTACGGTAAGTTCGTGGTTGAGCCCTTGGAGAGGGGTTACGGCATTACACTTGGCAATTCTCTGAGAAGAATCATGCTCTCTTCTCTTCCCGGAGCAGCTGTCAGCCAGATAAAGATTGAAGGCATTCAGCATGAGTTTACTGCTATTCCCGGGGTAAAGGAAGATGTTACAGAGATCGTTATGAACATCAAGAGTCTTGCCATCAAGAATAACAGCGATACCAATGAAGCTAAGACCGCATATATCGAGTATGAAGGCGAGGGCGTTGTTCATGCTTCCGATATCCAGGTTGATCAGGACATCGAGATTCTGAATCCGGATCTTGTGATTGCGACTCTCAGTGGTAAGGATACAAAGCTTTATATGGAGCTGACTATCACCAGAGGACGTGGTTATGTAAGCGCCGACAAAAACAAGCATGATGATCTGCCAATCGGCGTGATTGCTGTTGATTCTATCTATACACCTGTAGAGAGAGTGAATGTAACAGTTGAAAATACCCGTGTCGGACAGATTACAGATTACGATAAACTGACACTGGATGTGTACACCAATGGGACATTGGCTCCCGATGAAGCTGTCAGCCTGGCAGCTAAGGTTATGAGTGAGCATCTGAGCCTCTTCATTGATCTTTCCGAGAATGCTAAGACCGCAGAGGTTATGGTAGAGAAGGAAGATGATGAGAAGGAAAAGGTTCTTGAGATGAGCATTGACGAACTGGAGCTTTCCGTTCGTTCTTATAACTGTCTGAAGAGAGCCGGTATCAATACGGTAGAGGAGCTTTGCAACAGAACCTCAGAGGATATGATGAAGGTTCGTAATCTGGGCCGCAAGTCCCTGGAAGAGGTACTGGCAAAACTGAAGGAGCTGGGACTCCAGCTGAATCCTTCGGAAGAATAAATAGAACTGAGTTTTCCGTGGGTGATAAATTCCGAAGTGTGCATCCGCGGTGAATCTCTGGATGGCTGTAGTACGGCGTGAAACGTCGCAACATTCGGTAAGTAAGTCCAAAGTGCGTGGCCGGATGTACCATGAAAAGAGAAAGGAAATTATAAAAATGGCTATGTACAGAAAACTTGGAAGAACATCTTCCCAGAGAAAAGCATTACTTAGAAACCAGGTAACCGCTCTGCTTAACAAGGGCAAGATTGTTACTACCGAGGCTAAGGCTAAGGAAGTAAAGAAGATTGCCGAGGGCCTCATTGCTCTGGCAGTGAAGGAGAAGGACAACTTTGAGACCGTTAAGGTTTCCGCAAAGGTTGCTGTCAAGGATAAGGACGGCAAACGTGTGAAAGAAGTTGTAGACGGCAAGAAGGTTACCAAGTATGAGACCATTGAGAAGGAGATTAAGAAGGATCTTCCTACCCGTTCTCATGCAAGACGTCAGATGCTGAAGGTTCTTTACCCTGTAGTATCCGTTCCCAAGGAAGCAGCAGGAAAGAAGAAGAACACCAAGGAAGTAGACCTGGTTGCAAAGCTCTTCGATGAGTATGCACCTAAGTATGCAAACCGTAAGGGTGGCTACACCAGAATCGTGAAGCTCGGCCAGCGTAAGGGCGATGCTGCGATGGAAGTAATTCTTGAGTTAGTATAAAGCATTAAGGGGAAAACGAAGGTTTTCCCCTTTTTTATGCCTTGTATTTTGCGCTTCTTTCAGAAACAAATGCTGTGTCTTGCTCCTGTGCCTCTTTTTGCGGTGCACTTTTCGTTATTTAGAATTGCATGTAAGGCTCTAAGGATTAGACTTGTAAAAGTGACCATAATCCTTACGATTGTTCCAGTTGCCGCCCCAGGTAAAGCCGTGAGAGGTAAATAATCTGTAACATAAATCATTTTCATCAATTTTGTAGGCAAAATTCCGGGTGCGGTCAGCATAGTCCACAGCACCGTTGGGCAGGACATCAAGGGAGCCATCCCCACTGTAGGTGATACGGGGATTATAATAGGGATTTATGTCCACGGCAAGACCATAGGTGTGCTCAGACAGGGCAGGACCGTTTTCGGCGATTTCACAGTAGTTAAAACAGTAGGAATTATTGGCTTCCATGGAGGCGTTAGCGTCTGCGTCAAACTCGTCAATCAGACGGACACTTCCCAGTTGATATTCATTGCGATAGAGACTGTGGAAGATTTCCACCAGGTCCTGTGCAATGTATTCGTTACAGATAAGCTCTCCTTCTACAGGCTTTCCGTCGAAATCAAAATACCAGATATGTACATAACGAAGTTCTTCCGTAGTAAGCTCAGGTGTGGTAGCCCTGCTGTTTTCTGGGGAGCCATCTTCGCTGCTCTTCGCGGCGGAATCCCTATTACTCTTTGGTTTTGTATCCGTGTTATCCGTCGGAGCAGTCTCTTCGGCTGCAGGAAAGGAGATGCCGCGAATATATCTGCACAAATGCTCGGATAAGGGTTCGTAGTAGAAACCATTGGAATAGGTCACCCTCTTCTCCTTTTGCGTATCACCATTCAAGGTGGCACCGATAAGGGAAGAAAGTGCCGTGGCAGCATCCGAACCGTCCCGGAAGCTTTCCTCCGAGGAAGCACCATCTGATGTGGAAGAGCCGTTTTCCGGGGAGGTACTCCCCGTCTGGGAAGAACCTGTATCGGAGGAAGCGTCTGTCGTGGAAGCCCGGGAGCTATCTGCAGGACTGTTTTGAAGCAGTTCCTTATTTTGTTCCTCGTATTCCGTAAGACTCATGGAGTTGCGCTGCATCACCCTGATCAACCCCGAGGAAAGTACTGTAATCACTGCGAGAATGATTACCATCTTTATTATCTTGGATTTGTCCATATCATACCTCATTTGTAACTATTCAGAGCCATGCAAATTTACATTCTGTGAATGCTTGCATTCAAACAGAATTGTAAATATATATGGAGAAGTAACCACATGAGCAAAAGGAAAGCTGCGTAGCAGTGGTTTTGCGAATGGGGTTCTGAATAGTTACCCTCATTTCTATATGAGCTGTCTGTACAGCAGACAGCTGTATTTGTCAGATGTCTGATATAAATACTGTCAGGAGGCTGTGAACCGGTTGCCCGTCATCCTGACACTGTAGGTCTGAAATAACCATATTATTATTCTAGCTTAACATGAGTCCGGATTTTTGTAAACGAGCTTTCCGCATGTAAAATCTTGTAATTCCCACTGTTTTCTAATATAATACCTAGTAGATTGCGTTGCAGAGACAGAGAAAAATAAGGATAATGGATAACATGGGTATCATCAGGACGAAAAAGTTAACATTTGAATATATCAGGCGGGATGAGGAAGGCAATGTGGAGGGGATTACCACTGCGGTGGACAACGTAAGTCTTGACATAAAGGCAGGTGAATTCATTGCCATTCTCGGACATAATGGCTCCGGAAAGTCTACGTTAGCCAAGCATATGAACGCAATTCTGAACCCTACGGAGGGAACGGTCTGGGTGGACGGAATGGATACCTCAGATGAGGAAAAGGTCTGGAACATCCGTCAGACGTCAGGTATGGTATTCCAGAATCCCGACAACCAGATTATCGGACAGGTTGTGGAAGAGGATGTTGGTTTCGGCCCGGAGAATATCGGAGTGCCAACGAAGGAAATCTGGGAGCGTGTAGAGGAAAGTTTGCGGGCAGTGGGCATGTATGAATTTCGCAAGTATTCTCCCAATAAGCTCTCCGGCGGTCAGAAGCAGCGGGTATCCATTGCCGGGGTGCTTGCCATGCATCCTAAATGTATTGTCCTGGACGAGCCTACAGCCATGTTGGATCCCAACGGACGCAAGGAGGTTATCCAGGCAGTGCGGGGCCTGAATGAGGTGGAAGGTGTGACAGTCATCCTGATTACCCACTACATGGAAGAAATCATCCATGCAGACAGAGTGTTTGTGATGGATAATGGAAAAATTGCCATGCAGGGGACACCCAGGGAGATTTTTTCTCAGGTGGAAAAGCTGAAGGAATTGCGGTTGGATGTTCCTCAGGTAACCCTGTTGGCCTATGAGCTTCAGAAAAGGGGAATTGATTTGCCTAACGGCATTTTGACCCATAAAGAGCTGGCAGATGCGCTGGTGCATTAATGGAAGGGACTTTTGCCTTCTGCGGTTATCCGACGGAAGGACGGAAAGAGTGAAACCATGTCGATTATATTAGATCACGTAAATTATATATATGGTGCAGATACGCCCCTTGCCGTGAAGGCTTTGGATGATGTATGCCTCCAGATTCCCGACGGGCAGTTCCTTGGCATTATCGGGCATACCGGCTCCGGAAAATCAACACTGGTGCAGCATCTCAACGGCCTTATCAAGGCAACCTCAGGTAATATCTATTATAACGGCGAGGATATCTATGATAAGGGGTATGACTTAAAAATGCTGCGGGGGAAGGTAGGACTTGTATTTCAATACCCGGAGCATCAATTGTTTGAAGCGGATGTGTTTTCTGATGTATGCTTCGGCCCCAAAAACCTGGGGCTGGAGAAGAAGGAAGTAGAGCTGCGCTCTTATGATGCTTTACGAAAAGTCGGTTTTCCCAACGAACTGTTCTACCAGTCTCCCTTTGAACTCTCCGGAGGTCAGAAGAGAAGAGCAGCCATTGCCGGGGTACTTGCCATGAAACCGGAGGTACTGGTCCTGGATGAACCAACAGCGGGACTGGACCCCAAAGGGCGCGATGAGATTTTGCATCAGATAAAAGAACTCCAGGAGGAGACAGGGATGACCGTCGTCCTGGTTTCCCATAGTATGGAGGATGTGGCAGAATATGTAGACAGAATCGTGGTAATGAATCGCGGGAAGGTGATGTATGACGGTACCCCTAGAGAGGTATTCCGGCATTATAGGGAACTGGAGGAGGTCGGACTGGCTGCACCGCAGGTAACCTATATTATGCACGAGCTGAAAGCCGGAGGTCTGGACGTGGATGTGGATGCAACTACCGTGGAAGAGGCAGCAGACAGTATAGCGGCAGCGTTGCGAAAAAGCTACCGCTAAAAGGGCATGAGGTGACCGCAGAAGACTCCGGCAAAGAAGGATGCTTTGCAGTGAAGAGTGAAGGCTGCAGAGGAAAAAAAGACTGCAGAGGGAAAAAAGGCTGCAGAGGAAAAAAAGACTGCAGAGGGAAAAAAGGCTGCAGAGGGAAAAAAGGCTGCAGAGGAAAGAGATTTGCAAAGAAGAAAAATCTGCAGAGAACAAAAGGACCGCAGTGAAGAAATAGCCGCAAAAAGCTATCAATGCTACAGAAGGAACTACAACGTCGGAGGAAAAAAAGCAGCAGATGGAATCCGACTGGAATAGAGGAGAAGCATGCTTAGAGATATTACCTTAGGACAATATTATCAGACAGAGTCGGTGATACACAGATTGGACCCCAGAGTGAAGCTTGGGGGAACACTGCTCTTCATTATCTCTCTGTTTTTCTTTCGGAATTTTATTGGTTATGCGGTGGCGGCAATGTTTCTTGCACTGGTGATCGGACTGTCTCATGTGCCCTTTAAATTCATGGTGAAAGGCATGAAAGCCATAGTTTTTCTGCTGGCATTGACAGTGTGCTTCAATCTGTTCTTTACCCCCGGGGAGCCGCTGTTTACCCTATGGAAACTGAAGGTGACCAGGGAAGGAATCCGAACTGCTTTTACAATGACTGTGAGGCTTTCCATGCTGATTATAGGTTCCTCTGTTATGACCCTGACAACCACGCCAAACAATCTGACGGATGGGATGGAGAGAGGAATGCGTCCGTTGAAGCTTTTTCATGTGCCGGTCCACGAGGTTGCGATGATGATGTCTATCGCCCTGCGATTCATTCCTATTTTGATGGAAGAAACAGACAAGATTATGAAGGCCCAGATTGCCAGAGGTGCCGACTTTGAGAGCGGTAATCTCGTGAAGAGGGCAAAGGCTCTGGTTCCGCTATTGGTCCCCCTTTTCATCTCCGCCTTCCGAAGAGCCAATGACCTGGCAATGGCCATGGAAGCCCGTTGTTATCGGGGCGGTGAGGGCAGGACAAAGATGAAGCCCCTGGTCTATAAAAAACGGGATGCGATTGCGTATCTCTGTATTCTTGCCTATATGGTGTTGAGCATCAGCCTTGGCAGAATGACATTTTGAAATTCAGAGCGTGTAAAAGCGGAGCAAATAAAAGCGGAGCAAATAAAAGCAGAACAAATAAAAGCAGAACAAATAAAAGCAGAGTAAATAAAAGCAGAACAAATAAAAGCAGAACAAATAAACACAGAATTATTATAAGCAGAAGCGATACATGATGTGCTGTATGAAATGATACAGGAGCGGATGGATGAGAAGAATCAGGTTGATTGTAGCCTATGATGGGACGAATTATCACGGGTGGCAGCTGCAGAATAACGGGATTACCATAGAAGCTGAGTTAAACAGATGCCTGACACAGCTACTCGGAGAGCAGATTCAGGTCATTGGTGCCAGCCGGACGGATTCGGGAGTCCATGCTCTGGGGAATGTGGCGGTGTTTGATACGGAGACAAGGATGCCTGCGGAAAAGGTATCCTATGCGCTGAACCAGCGTCTGCCGGAGGATATTCGAATTCAGAAGTCTGAGGAAGTAGCACTGGACTGGCACCCAAGACATTGTGAGAGCAGAAAAACATATGAATACCGGATTTACCGTGGGGAATTTCCCATGCCCACAAAAAGACTCTATTCCTATTTTACCTATCATCCCTTAAATGTGGAAGATATGCGGAAGGCGGCAGCACTACTGGTGGGAGAGCATGATTTCAAAAGCTTTTGTCAGACAGGCGCTCAGGCGGAAAGCACGGTGCGGACTTTGTACAGTCTGGAGATTGAGGAGCAGGGGGCAGAGCTGGTTCTCAGAGTCTGCGGTAACGGCTTCCTCTACAATATGGTCAGAATCATTGCAGGCACCCTGATGGAGGTAGGCTGGGGAAAACGTCAGCCCGAGGAGATGAAATCAATTCTGGAAGCGACATCGCGTAGCGCCGCCGGACCTACGGCGCCCGCCTGCGGTCTGACCCTCGTAAAATATGAGTTCCTGTGAACTATAGGATTACGTAAAAAAAGCAAGAAACCGTAAATTGTACCGAAAAAAATCACGAGAATTACGTAAAAAAAGCAAGAAACCGTAAATTGTACCGAAAAAAATCGCGAGGATTACGTAAAAAAAGTAAGAAACCGTAAATCATAACGAAAAAAATCGCGAGGATTACGTAAAAAAAGCAAGAATCCAGAAATATTACCGAAAAAAAGCAAGCTCACAGAAATCTCACAAAAAAGTTCCTATAGAGATAAAGTATCCCGGGTTTTCCTGGGACACTTTATCTCTGTATCTCTATGATTTTATCGCTGTAGAACTGTCTCCAACTGCCTGATTAATTCGCCATATTTTTCCAGGAAGAGAGGCAGATGCACCCTGACAAAATCGTATTCATTATCCCGGGATGTATGCTCCAGCTTTTCGGCAAAGCTGCCCAAACGGGTATAGCCGATACTGTTCAGTTGACCCTTGATTCCGTGTATCAGAATTCTAAAGTCATCAAATCGCTCTTCCGCAAAAAGAGCTCTTAGCTGTGAAGGATGTTCTTTTCCGAGGTCAATCTGCAGCTGTAAGATTTCCAGGTAGGTGTCCTCGTTCCCGCCACAGCGCTCTACGCCCAAAGCATAATCCAATTCAGGGATATATTCTGCAATCAGCTCGCGGGTATCTGCAGAATCCCTCATTCCATCGCCGGCTACAGAATCATTCGGTCCATCGCCATCTGCAGAATCCCTCATTCCATCGCCGGCTACATAACCGATCATTTCTTCGCTGCCTAAGGAATCCTGTGCTACGGCTGAGAATTCGTTTTCGTCTGCCCTGCCATAAATACATTTCTCCGCGGGAACAAAGGAAGTCAGAAGGTTCTCCAGTTTTGCAAAGCTCATGGGCTTACTCAGGTATTCGTCGAAGCCCTCTTCCATCAGTTTTTCGCGGGTACCTGCAATGGCATTGGCAGTGAGGACGATAATTTTTGCTCTTCCGCCGGTTGCATAATGTGCGGACAATCCACGGATGCGCCGCATAGCTTCTATGCCGTCCATTCCGGGCATCATCTGATCCATGAATACCAGATCGTAATCCTTTTGTCTGCACAGTTCAATGGCCTGTGAACCGCTGGAGGCAGTGGTAACGTGAAGTCCGTAGCATTCAAAGGTTCCGGTAATGACCTTGAGGTTAATCAGATTGTCATCTACAATCAACACATCGGTGTCCCTGATTTTCAATTCGTTGGCGTTGAGAGCACTTGCCTGGTCGGAGGAGTTCGCAGTGAATTCTTCCATGGGAGTGGCATCCACAATCCTCTGGGGGAATACGATGGTAAAGGTGGAACCCTTGCCATAGGTACTATTTACATCAACGGTTCCGCCCATAAGATTCAGATAGCCGTGGACAATGGCAAGACCAAGGCCGGTTCCCTCAATGTCCTTGTTTTTCTTTTGGTCAAACTGTGAAAAGCTTTCGAAAAGATGCGCCATGGCACTTTCTTTGATGCCGATACCGGTGTCTGCTACGATAAACTGTAGAGTAATATTATCCTGTTCCCTGTTCAGTATTTTCACAAGGCAGGTGACACCACCCTCTCTGGTGTACTTGACCGCGTTGTTAAGCACGTTGATTAAAATACTGCGAATACGGGTTTTATCTCCATACAGCATACTGGGAAGAGAGGGGTCCACCTCCATGACAAAGCGAAGTCCCTTCTTTTTTGCCTGGATGCTGATGATGTGGTAGACGTCCTGATAAAGTGAGTTCGTATAATAATCAGCCTCCACCAGCTCCATTTTCCCGGATTCCAGCTTGGAGATATCCAGAATATCATTGACGACAGCCAGCAGATTTTGACAGGAAAGCTTGATGTCAGATACGTAATCACGCACAACCGCAGAAATTTTCTGTTTCAGAATGAGCTCGGAGAATCCCAGAATGGCATTCATGGGAGTACGAATCTCATGGGACATACTGGCGAGGAAGGTGCTCTTTGCCATGTTGGCAGCTTCTGCCTCCTTTTTGGCTTCCTCCAGGTGTTGAATATTCTTCATGCGCTCGGACAAATCCGTCACAATGATGATATAGCCCATGATATCGCCGTAGCGGTCGTGGATTTTATTGATGGAAAGATTACAGATAATCTGATTGCGGGTGCAGAGTACATCCATTTCCTGATGATTCTGCTCAAAACAGTAAGCCTCCTGCTCCTTCAATTCAAACAACTGATGCAGGGCGCAGGGAGTCTGCGAGAGAGCAGACTGCTCCAGTTCGAAAAAATCTGCTGCAGAGTCATTGATAATCTGAAGCACTCTCCGGGAGTCGTAGACGAGCACCGGCATGGAGAGTGAGTAGTATATGTAGCTGGACATGTTCTCAACGTTGATTTTAGCGCGATTATCAGCCCGGAGGGCGTAGTAGAGCACCAGGGTTCCCAACAGCTGCATCAGTGTGCTTCCGGGGATTGCGAAGAGTCCAAGCAGCGGCAGTACGGTGTCCAGAACCGTGCCGAAAATCATCAGGGCTGTTACTATCAATAAACGTTTTCCAAGGGCTTTGATGCGTTTTGCCCTGCCGAAATGTATCATGTAGATGGTAAGACTGAGTGAAACGATTCCAAACATCACCGAGTAAGCGGTATAGAGATTATTGGCAAGGCCTGGCTTAAAGTAGTAGGTCATGCCCTGGTCGCTCATATAATATACAGTCTGATCTCTCTGAATGATAAGAAAAAATACAGGGATACCGAGAGAGGCAAAGCCTTGGAGGATATACCTGACATGTTTTGGAATTCCGGAGATATAGCAGACCAGAAGCTGAGCGGAGAGAAGGTATATAAATGTACCCGCAAGACCGATGCTTCGGCAGTAATAAGCGGCTGCAGGGTCGGTCTGTGCGAAAAGCTCACCAAAGCCCAGACTCCATATACCACTGCCTACACACTGTAGGGCAAAAAGCTTGTTCGCCGAAGATTTCCAATCCGTGGATAACCGTATTTTGATGGCGGCATACAAGGCATAAATTCCGCCGACAAATAAGATGCGTGTAACAAAAGTGTTCATCCAACTTTCTCCTTCAAATAGCTATATATAGTATATAGTTTTCGACAGAATATTGCAATCCATTTCAAACATCGACAGAACATAAAAGCAGGCATTTTCAAAGAAAACGGCGACTTGACATTGCCCGGGTCAGGATGGAAAATAAAAGTATGAATCTGAGGAATAAGTGAGTGCCAAAAACATCAGTAAGAAAATTAAGTTGCGACGTAAAAGGGGTATGATTTATGAAATTATTTCATCTTTCTGATTTACATATCGGTCTGAAATTATTCCAGCGGGATTTGCTGCAGGACCAGGAGTACATCTTAGGTCAGGTGGCGGCATATGCCCGTAAGGAAAGACCGGATGTGATTGTGGTTGCGGGAGATATTTACGACAAGGCTGTTCCGTCAGCTGAGGCGGTGTCCTTGTTTGACCATTTTCTGTCCGAACTGACGAGAGACCTGCCGGAGACAGTAATCATGCTGATCAGCGGGAATCATGACAGCGCCCCTCGTGTCAATGTATTTCGCCACATTCTTTCTCAACAAAAAATATACATGATAGGGCTTCCGCCCATGAATCCGGAGGAGCATATTGAGAAGGTTACCCTGCAGGACAGCTTCGGAAACGTGAACTTTTATCTGCTTCCCTTTGTAAGACCTTCCATGGTAAAGCTGATTGTGGGAACCGACGAAAACGGCAATAGTCTATCTTACAATGATACTATACACAGGCTGATTGAGAGGGAAGAGATAAACTCTGACGAGAGAAATGTGCTGGTAAGCCATCAGTTTTACCTGCCGGTGGGAACCGATCCGGAGCAGGTGGAACGCATGGATTCCGAGATACGCACGATAGGTAACATTGATGAGGTCAGGGCAGATGTACTGGAGCGGTTTGATTATGCGGCATTGGGACATATTCATAAGCCCATGCAGGTGGGCGGCAGGCAGTACCGGTATTGCGGAACGCCCCTTGCCTGTTCCGTCAGCGAGGCAGAGCAGCAGAAGAATATCGTCATGGTGGAGCTGCGGGAAAAAGGAGAGCAGGAGATATCTCTTCTGCCGCTGACACCGATGAGAAAGGTGAAGGTCATCAGGGGGACACTGGAAGAAGTACTCCGGCAGGGATGTCAGGACTATGTGACGGTGCTTCTGACGGACAAGGTTGACCTGGATGTCATTGATATGCAGGAGCGCGTAAGATATGCTTTCCCCAATCTCCTGGAAATCCGCAGAGAGGGGATGAGAAAGGCGGACTATGGTACCGGAGTCATAGAGGAAGCAGACATGGATCCCTTTGAACTGTGCTGCAGTTTTCTGAGGGAGCCGGACTGCCGGGAGCAGGAATTGTTAAGGGATGTGCTGAATACCGTACAGGAGGTGCAGTAGATGAGACCGTTGAAGCTGACAATGCAGGCCTTTGGTTCCTATGGAAGAAAGACACCGGTGATTGATTTTACGGTACCCGGGCAGAATCTATTTCTGATTACGGGGGATACCGGTGCCGGAAAAACCACGATATTTGATGCCATTGTTTTTGCTTTATATGGGGAGGCCGGCTCCGGCAGTAGTAAGAAGGACGGAGCGGAATTCCAGAGCCATTTTGCGGACTATGATACAGAACCCTTTGTGGAGCTTGTCTTCTCCCAAGAGGAGGGAGGGGAAGCAAAGGTGTATACTGTTCGTCGAGTGCCCAGGCATGTGCGCCCCCTAAAGCGAGGCAGCGGCTTTCGGGAGGAGAGCGGGAGTGTCTCGCTTATCATGCCCGACGGTACGGAGTATCCTCGTAAGGAGACGGACAGGAAGCTGGAGGAGATTGTAGGACTTACCAAGGGACAGTTTATGCAGGTTGCCATGATTGCCCAGGGGGAGTTTATGGAGCTGCTCCGGGCCAAATCGGACGATAAGAAGGCAATCTTCCGAAAACTGTTTCACACGGAGCTGTACCAGAAGATTGTGGACGAGCTGGGAATGCGCAGAAAGGCAAAACTCTCGGAAATTGCCCGGATTCACACCGTCTGCCGGACGGAGGCAGGGCATATCGTATTGCCTGAAGGCTGGCAGGAAGGAGGCGAAGGTACGGATGTGACTCTGGCAGAGCTGAAAAAACGAATTCTGACCTCCGACAACCCTTCGGTACGGGATATGGAGCTTTTGCTGGAACAGCTTAGGATTCTCTGTGATGAGCTGGAGAAGGATTTGAAGCTTGCCGGGAAGGCATATACTCGGGCCGGGAAGGTGCGGGATGAGAAGCGGGATGCCTATACGGTGGCACAGAGTCTGCTGAAGAATTTTGAGCAGCTGGAGCAGGCTGAAAGAGAACTTGCAGCCTGCTCCGCGGAGGAGGAAGAAAGGAAGAAGGAAGCCGAGCTGATTGCGGGAATCAGTGCTGCCTGGGAGATAAAAAACGTATACCGGAGATTTGCGGATGCGGATACTGCGGTAAAGAGCATGCAAAAAAAACAACAAGAGCAGCTCCGGGAACTCCCCGGTTTGGAAGAGTGCTGTGTTGAGGCAACAGAGGCGGAGGCACAGGCCAAGGAGCGGCAGAACAGAGAACTGGAGGCTTACACAAGGGTTTCCCAGCGGGTAACAAAGGCGCTGGAAATCTTTGCGGCAATCAAGAGCGCAGAAGAAAAGGTGCAGGTCAGTGAATTGCAGTGGGAGACTGCGCAGCAGGCTTTCCAACAGGCCAGTGAGGAGATTCTTACGTTGGAAACCAGGGAACAGGAATGGAGGGCCCAGTCGGAGAAACTCAGGAGTGCTGAGAAGCTGCTGGCGCTCTGGGAGGCAAAGCATGGGGAAGGAGAGGAAATCAGGGCAGACCTTGTCTCTGTGAAGCAGGCCCGGCAGGCTGCCCATATGCAGGCCGGGAAGGCAGAGTGTGCCCGGCAGGCCTATGCCGCTGCCCGCCGGAGCTTTGGAGACAAAAATGCAGAATATATCCGGAAGCACACGGCTTTTCTGGATGCCCAGGCTGGGTTTCTGGCAACGGAGAAGCTGCGCCCGGGAGAGCCCTGCCCGGTATGCGGTTCCGTGGAGCATCCTCATCCCTGTGTGCTGGAGGAGGCCCATCAGGAACTGACCAGAGAGGGAATAGAGGCTCTGGAAAAGGAGGTTGCCGCGTTGCAGAAGGAGCAGCAGGACCTGGCGGCAGCAGCGGGAATGGCGGCAGAGCTTGCCACAGAAAAGGAAGCCTGGATGAAAGAGCTGCTGGAAAAGCTTCGGCAGCGGATGGCAAAGCAGATGGAAGGAGTGCCGGAGACGCTCTCTCCGGACCTGGCAGAGGAGCTTCTGAATGCCTGGCAGCAGGAGGTAGAGGCAGAAGGAGTAACAAGAAAGGAAGAGGCAGCGACATATGCAAGGGTGCAGGAAGCGCTGAAGGGTGTGGAAGAAAAGAAACAGGCCCTGAGGGACGCAATGGAGCAGGCCCGGCAGAGGGCGGCAGAGGCACAGAATGTACTGACGGAGAACAGGACAGTGCTGGCGGAACTGAGAAACCGACAGGACTTTCGGACGGAGGAAGAAGCCGGGGAGGCATTGGCGGCAGCAGGGAAAACGCGGGAGGAAAAGGAGGAGGCTTATCTGACAGCTTCCCGGAATGCAAGGGAGGCCGTCAAAAAGCGGGACAACGCAAAAACTCTGACGGAACAATACGACAGAGAGCTTCCGGAGCTGGAGCGGCAGAGGGAGCAGTGTAGAGGGGAATACGAGCAGATGCTGGCGGCAAAGAGGATGTCCGAAATGACATGGATGGAGCTTACAGAGAAGTATGACAAATCCCGGGTAACCGTCCTGCAGGCCGGAGTGGAGGAGTATCAGAAAAGAAAGGCGGCCTGGGAGGGTGTGAAAAAATCCTCGTCAGAAGCCATCGGTCACAGACAGCGGCCGGAGCCGGAGAAACTGGAAAGCGAAAGACAGAAGACAGAAGAGGAGTGGCAGGCAGCACGGAAGGAACTGGAACAGCTGCAGGTTATGTATAGGGCCGATGCCGACGCCTATCAGGCACTGGCACCCGGGATGGAGGAGCGAAGCCGGGTGGTTCAGGACTATACGCGCATTGACAGTCTGTATAACCGTCTTGCCGGTAAGGTCACGGGCTCCCGCATGGATATTGAGACCTTTGTTCAGAGATACTATCTGGAGAGAATCCTGTGCGCGGCCAATCTTCGCTTCCAGGAAATGTCCGGGGGGCAGTTTGAACTTCGGATGGTGGGAGAGGAACAGGCGGGAGAGGGCAGAAACCGAGGACTTGACCTAATGGTATATTCCACAGTGACCGGCAGAGAGCGGGAAATCAAAACCCTGTCCGGCGGTGAATCCTTTATGGCAGCACTGTCACTGGCTCTGGGCATGGCGGATCAGATACAGCAAAGTTCTGCGGCAATCCGGCTGGATATGATGTTTATCGATGAGGGCTTCGGCTCTTTGGACGAGCATTCCAGAAATCAGGCGGTGCGGGTTCTTCAGCAGATGGCCGGCGGCTCCCGTCTGATTGGTATTATTTCTCATGTGACGGAGCTGAAGCAGGAGATAGAGGATCAGCTTCTTGTCAGTAAGGATGAGGAAGGCAGCCATGTGAAGTGGCAGCTCAGCTGACTGCAGGGAGAAAAGGGCTTGGGATGGCCATGGAAAAGCGTCCGGAAATAAGGAAGCGCAAAATTTATCATATTATTCTTGTATCCCCGGCGCAAGGTTATTATAATGAATAGAGAAGGATTCGCTTAACACTAGGATACAGGGGGAAAGTAAGGCAATGGAGACAAACGAGAAAAAGACTTCGGAATTGAGTATTTTTGAAGAAAATGACATTAATGTAACCAAGATTACAGTGAAGGTGCTGCGTTGGCTGGTGATTGTATTTCCTGTACTGATGCTTTTGTCAGCAATAGGTCTGTTTCAGTCAAAGATCAGTGATTTAATTGTACTCACCGCAATCGCTGTGGTGGTAACCATGGGTCCCACGGTTGCATACAGGATGAATGCGTCGATTACCTTCATGAAATATGCAACAGCGCTGTCGCTGGAAATGCTGGTTGCTTTGATGGCCACGAATTCCACCATCGGCATCTATATGACATATTCGGTGGCTATGGTCTACAGTATCTTCTACTATGACAAAAAATTTACCCTCAGAATATCGATAGTCAGCTATATATTGCTGGTTATTTCCCTTTATTTCCGCTCGCTGAATGTACTGCAGATTGAATATGATACTGCCTTTACCTGGTTTGTAAGCCGTTCTGCAGGTTTTCTCCTTGAGACGGTCGTAATGACGATTATCTGTGTCAAGATTGCAGATGTTTCTCATAAGATTCTGGAAACACTGGGAGACACCAGGCAGGTGGCAGAGCTGGTGACAAAGTGTAATCAGTCCTCCACGGACTTGGAGCAAATTGTGATCAAGCTGAAGGACTGTGTGGGAGAGTTCCGCACCGGCAATGGGGACATCACCCGCTATGCGGAGGACACGGCAGAGGACTGTGAGAGCAGTGACCGTTTTGTGGAAAAGGTATATCTGTCCCTGGAAAATGTAGATAAGGCAGTCAGCAATATCACGGAGAAAACAGGTCAGATGTATCAGTCGGCGGAGGATACCAGTCAGAAGATGGCTGAATACCAGAAGAAGACCGTTCAGGCGGTAGAAAATATGAAGCTGATTCACAAATCCTCTGAGGAGACCCAGGAGTCCATCGCAAGCCTGGTGAAGGGAATCAATGAAGTATCTGAATTTGCGGCTACCATTGCAAACATCACCAATCAGACCAATCTTCTGGCCCTGAATGCATCCATTGAGGCAGCCAGGGCAGGTGAGATGGGAAGAGGCTTCAGTGTGGTTGCGGATGAAGTCCGTAACCTGGCGGATAATTCCAAGGAAGCCAGCAATGCCATCAGCGGCATTATCCAGAAGATTGTTGCTCTGCTGTCGGAGGTGGAGGCATCCAATCAACAGAACATGCAATATGTTTCGGAGGGAATTCAGCATATTAACGGTATATACGAGGGTGTTGGTGTTTTAGAGGATATCCAGGAACGGTCCAAGGAGATGGCACAGCAGATGTCAGCCTCCTGTCAGGAAACCAAGGCTTCCAGCCAGGAGGTTCTGCAGATGGCAGAGAATATGCAGACCCTTGTGAAGAAATCCGTGGACCAGGCGAAACAGATTGTTGTTCAGATGGAAAATCAGGCTGCAGCCACAGAGAGCGTGGAACAGGAAGTCACCTCTTTGGAGCAGGCTGCCCGGGAATTGCTGGAAATCAGCAGTCTGTAAGGTCTGGAGCCGGAAGGATTAACCCGGCTCTGAACAGTTGCTGATTATTGGAATGACAAAAGAGAAAGGTCAAGAGGAGACCTATGCAGCGTGCGGAACAATTAATAGCGTTATACAATAGATTTGCAGATAATTATCAGCTGTTTTCCGAATTGAATGATGCACTCCTGGTTGACTGTGATGCCGGGGAATGGCAGGAGCTGCTGAACAGGCGCTCAGAGACCCAGCGCAGGATTCTGAATGAAAATGAAGAAATCCTGAGACAGGCGAAGGAATTGATGATGGCTCCCGTGGAATCCAAGGAAGAAGCAGATGAAATTCTGGTTTATTTTCGCCGGCTTCTGAATACCAGACTTACCGATTATTGTCTGCTGGATATCTTATACAGACCCCTCACTGATTTCTACGAAAAAACAGAGGATGCCCTGCGCTTAATCGGTCTGAATGTCAGTGCGGGAGCACTTGCTATGGATCTTTTTTGCAACATCGAACCCTCTATGTCACCGCTAAATGCAAAGGAATGCTTTGAGCGGGCGATTACCTGCGGAAAGCTTGTGTCACCGAAGGAATCTCCGGATATTTGGATGTCTGTATTTTCAGCCTATGCCAACATGATGGGCTCGTGCAATGCCTTTTATCCGGAGCTGCAGAAGGATTTCTTTCACTATTATGACGAAGCCCTGGCATATTTTAACGATCCGGAGCTTGGACCGATTTTGCTTTCACGGCCAAACGGATCGATGTTCAGGACATTGGTTGCAGGCAGAATCGTTTATGCAGTGAACTGTTATGAGAAAATGTCCAAGGAGGAACAGGAGAGGTTTCGGAAGCTGATCCGGGAAGAAATTGAAAATCCGACATCAGAATATGCACAGGGCGAGAGGTCGGCACTCAGGTATTACATGAGCTATCAGATTGGCGATATCAGTGCCGATGAGGCGTTTCGTGGGATGCTGAAGGATTATGAGGCCCAGGGCAGTGCGGATTATCGGATTAAGGACATTGTGATTACGACGGAGGACTATCTGGGCAGATATGCTGCCCTGGAATACATGCTGGAGCTTCTGAAGGATAGAAAGTTTACGGGGGAAGA
Source organism: Acetatifactor sp. (assembly GCA_051880315.1). Lineage (GTDB taxonomy): Bacteria > Bacillota > Clostridia > Lachnospirales > Lachnospiraceae > Acetatifactor. The sequence continues at coordinate 29,050 of JBJENR010000059.1, read as the reverse complement.
ACGCAGAACCCTGACGCAGGATGTGATACAGAAGGCGATACAGCTGGTGCATTCCGTTCCCTACGGGTATATGACCTCCTATGTGAACGAGTCCTGCAGTTCACTATGTACTAATATGCTGCCATTACTGTCAAAGCCAGAGGATATCCAGAAGACGGTGATGTCTCTTCTGATTTTGCGTCAGCCCATTACCTACATCCATTCCCTTATGGTGAAAGAAATTTCTGTTGCCATTGCAGAAGAGATGTTGCAGGAGATTCCGGAGGTATTCCTTCCCCTGTTTGGAAAGACCGTGGAAGAGGTGTCGGGCCGTACCCGGGAAATCCTTTCGTTTATCGCTCAGGCGGCGCTGTTTCATGATATCGGTAAGACAAAGGTGGCTGGTATCATTAATAACCAGTATCGGCGGCTTACCGACACAGAGTACAGCTACATCAGTCTCCATACCCTGCGGGGGCCGGAGGTCCTGCTGCACAATGAAGCCTTTGCCCCCTATTTTGACATTATGCAGGGGCATCACAAAACCTATGACGGAAAGGGCGGTTACCCGGCGGAATTTGACAATACCTCTTCGCCATATCGTATTGTCATAGACCTGATTACCATAGCAGATTGTACCGATGCTGCCACGGATATTCTGGGAAGAAATTATGCCCATGGCAAGAGCTTTTATGACCTCCTTTCAGAGCTGTCCGTTGCAAAGGGAACCCGTTATAATCCGGATATTGTGGGACTTATGGAGCGCTCTCCCGGGCTTCGCGAAAAGCTGAACAGACTTACCGGAGAGGAGCGCAGGCACATTTATTATCGTGCTTACAGAGATGTCATGAATCTCAACAGTGATGCGGAGCAAGAATCCCAACAGTGATACAGAACATGAATGAAGTCCGGTCGATGGCAGCACAAGGCGGACAAGTGCGATTGAGAGGAATACAGCAGAAATGCCGTATTTCTCTTTTTTTCTGATGTTATATCCTTTTTTTCCGTTGGGTTGAAAACTCTTGTCAGGAGAGAGGGGCAGATATAGATTGGTGATATCATTTATGCAGAAAAAGAGATATTTGTTATAATACCGGCAGAAAGACAAATTAGAAATTATGGGGCAAGAAGAATACAAATTCGGTAAATTTGGGAAATCGGGGTATAGGGGAGTGAAATGGTCAAATCAAAGTATATTACCCAAACTTTATGTTCTCAAGCGGGGGCATTCGCATTATGCCTTGCTTCAACTCATGCCTCACTATGCCGCTTAGGTTATCTGGTAGGGCATATGTATCATAGGGAGCCGACAGAAGCTCAAGCAGCATAGAACCGATAGGTGAATGGAGAATATACGGATAAGGAAAGTTAGAGAAAAAACCTTAATCTTTAAAGGGAAATTCCCCATATTTAACATAACTTTAACATTTCTCAAAAGCCTTTTTAACAACCGATAGGTACATTTAAAACACAAAATCAAAGAAGGAGATAATGGTTATGTCAAAGCTTGTTGAAGCAAATGAAAAAATCAAAGAGGCAGTAGTTACTGGTTACAAAAAAATTGAGAAAGGAGCAGTTGAAGGCTATAAGAAAATTGAGAACGGCGTAGTTGAAGGATTCGGAAAAGTAACTGATAAATGCGTAGAAAAGCTCTTTGCTAAGGAGGGCGAGTCTGTTGAGGATGCAAAAAAACGACTTTCAGGAGGCAAATAGTAAATTGTGGCAAGAGAAAAAAATAAAGAAAGAGGTAACGACAATGGATAATAATTCACAGAATTTTATGGTAGAGAAAATTCGTACTCAGTACATGGAAAAGGAAAGCACAGAATTGGATGCATTGCGTGAGCTGGATGCAAAGGTAAAGAGACCGGCAAATGTATTTGCTTATGTGTTTGGCAGTATTAGTGCTCTTATTATGGGCAGCGGTATGAGTCTTGTTATGACCGACATCGGGGGATCAATTGGTATGACGGAAGAAACTATGTTACCGGGTATTGTCATTGGTGTGGTTGGTATGCTGATGGCTATTATCAACTATCCGGCATATAAGGGAATTCTTGGATCTCGTCGTAAGAAGTACGCAGATCAAGTCATTGCTCTTAGTAATAAAATTTTGAAAGGTTAAAGTAAAGCACGATACATAGGCGAGGTGCGGGAAAAGCATCTCGCTATTGTTGGTTTGGTGAGGGCTGATGAAAAAAACGATTACCTATGATGTAAATAAGAAAAAAGTGCAGCGGGAAATTGATTATATTCCGGTAAGGTATGTTATTGCTATCCTTATTACGCTATTTGAGGTGTTTGCGGTTATCGGTATTGTAATCACTTTATGCTATTATGTACCATACTTTTATCTTGCTGCATGGGTAACAGAAATTTCCTGCGTAATAAAGGTCATTGCATCAGACGATAACCCGGACTACAAGGTTCCCTGGCTATTGTTTCTTTTGATTGTTCCAATAGCAGGTTTTATGCTATATTTTATGTTTTATTCCAGAACACTTCAAAAAAAGTATATAAGGCGTTTGTCTGATTTGAAAAGACATTCCTATAAAAAGGATGATAACAATTTGTTCATAGAATTAAAGGAAGAAAATCCTGTTGCGGCAGCTCAGGCAAAAATGCTTTGCAATATTGCGGAAACACATTTATTTAGGGATACAAAGCAAGAGTATTTTCCTATTGGGGAGGATATGTACTCCAGAATGTTACTTGACCTCAAAGCCGCGGAAAAGTTTATATATATGGAATATTTCATTATTGAAGAGGGAAAGTTTTGGAATTCCATATTGGATGTTTTGAAACAGAAGGTTGATGAAGGCGTTGAAATCAAAGTGTTATATGATGACATTGGCTGTATGATGACATTGCCGGGAGATTACCATAAGACACTTAGAAAATGGGGGATTGAAGCAATTCCTTTTTCAAGACTGCGAGGGAATGCCGATAGCGAGTTCAATAATCGAAGTCATCGAAAAATACTTGTCATTGATGGGAGGATTGGCTATACGGGTGGCATGAACATTGCAGATGAATATATCAATGAGGTTGTTAAGTTTGGACATTGGAAGGATACAGCAATTCGTTTGGAGGGCGAAGCGGTATGGGAACTGACAAAGCTCTTTCTTGTTGATTTTGGCATCAATGAAAAGGAAGTATTTGTAACAAGAAATGAACTGTATCCGACACAATCCGGCATTGAGGAACAAGGATATATGATTCCGTTCGGAGATGGACCATATCCGATTTATAAGCGTAGAGTTGGTAAGAGTGTCATTCAAAATATGCTTTCCGGTGCTCACGAATATGCATGGATGACTTCACCATATCTTATTATAGATAATGACCTCTGCACTGACCTCGAAAACACAGCACTAAGAGGGGTAGATGTGAGGATTATTGTTCCTCATATTCCGGATAAGAAGCTGATATTCAGTATGACAAGAAGTTTTTATCACCGTCTGATGGGAGCCGGGGTTAAAATTTACGAATATGAACCTGGTTTTATTCACGCAAAGAGTTATCTTGTAGATGATGATTATGCAATGATTGGAACAATCAATCTTGATTACAGAAGTCTTGTTCATCACTTTGAAAACGGTGTGTGGATGTATAAGTGTGAAGCGAATAAATCTCTGAAAACAGATATTGACAATACGCTTGCAAAATGTATTGAAGTTACGCCGGATATGCTCAAAACAAATTTGTTACAGAGGTTTATATGTGCAGTGGTCAGGATATTTGCGCCTATGCTATAACACACAGAAAAGGATTCTGTTGGAGCAATCAGCAACACCATACTCATAAAAAACAAGTTCAGTATTGCTGCATAAATCTTGAAGCAGGGCGAAAATAAGGAAAAATAGAAACAAAACTTTAACATTTGAGTGCTATGATATAAAATAAATCCTATAGATTGAGGATAAAGAAGATTCCTCTATGGAGGTATTGAGATGTTTAAGATATTAGTAGTGGAAGATGATAAGGAATTGAATAGAACAGTCTGCTCGTTTCTGAATCATAGTGGATATGAAGCTACAGGTTGCCTGAATGTTAACGATGCCTATGATGCACTGACGGCTATTGTATTTGACCTGATTGTATCTGATATTATGATGCCGGGGGTGGATGGGTTTGAATTCGCCCGGAATGTCCGTGAACTCAATGAGGATATTCCTATCCTTTTTATGACTGCCCGTGATGATATCGCATCAAAGCAGAGGGGTTTTCGTATCGGTATAGATGATTATATGGTCAAGCCGGTTGATTTGGATGAACTGTTTTTGCGTATTGGTGCACTTCTTCGCCGTGCGAAAATAGCTGCCGGCAGAAAGCTGGAGATTGGCAGTTTTGTGATGGATGCTGATGAACATACTGCTTATTTAAATGATGAAGAGATACCAATGACTAACCGTGAATTTAGTATTCTCTATAAGTTATTATCATATCCGAAGAAGACATTTACAAGAACACAGCTTATGGACGAATTCTGGGATACTGACACGGAAACAGCACCGAGAGCCGTTGATGTGTATATGACAAAACTTCGTGGAAAATTGTCTGAATGCAAAGATTTTGAAATTGTGACGGTTCATGGACTTGGATATAAGGCGGTGGTTAAGTGAAGAGTGAAAAACGAATAAGAGATGTTCTTAAGGAAGTAAACCGGTTTACGGCGTTTTTTCTTCTTGTAGCATTTGTGATTACCTGCTGTACAATGCTTTTTGTTTCTACGCTGTCGAATACACTTAATCTTACGCTGAACGAAAGAGATTTGAATTCAGCAGCAAAATTGACTTTTCTGAATGTTATAATTTTAAGCTTTGTATTCTATGTTATCGATACGGTTCGTCGTAAGCTGACGGTGGAGCGTCCGGTAAAACGCATTACGGAAGCTGCGGAAAAAATAATGCGTGGAGATTTTTCAGTCAGAGTAAGTCAGCAAAACGGGTTAGGCACGAATGATACATTCAATCAAATCATTGAGTGTTTCAATAAGATGGCTGAGGAGCTTGGAAGTGTAGAGACCCTGCGAACAGATTTTATTACGAATGTTTCCCATGAAATGAAAACGCCCCTTGCGATTATGCAAAATTATGGTACACTTTTGCAGGCACCGGAATTATCAGAGGAAAAGCGTATGGAATACGCAAAAGGCGTCACAGATGGTTCTCGTCGTCTGGCTGACATGATGACCAATATTTTGAAACTAAATCGATTGGAAAATCAACAGATTTATCCCCAAGACACAGAATTTGACCTTGGAGAGCAGCTTTGTGAGTGCCTTTTACAGTATGAAAGTGTATGGGAGAAGGAAGAGATTGAGATTGATACGGATATAGCTGAAAATGTGAAAGTGAAAGCGGATCCCGAATTACTCAGTCTCGTATGGAATAATTTGTTTTCCAACGCTTTTAAGTTTACCGAGGCAGGCGGAGCGGTCAAGGTAGCTTTATCTGTTACGGAGCATTATGCGATAGTGAAAGTAAAAGACACGGGTTGTGGTATGACACCGGAAGTTGGCGAACATATTTATGAGAAGTTCTATCAGGGAGATACTTCACACTCCGTGCAAGGCAATGGGCTTGGTCTGGCACTTGTGAAAAGAGTGGTTGACATCATGCAGGGTGAAATAAGCGTAGAAAGTACACTTGGCAAGGGGACGATATTTACCGTGAAGATACGGAGGGCTTAGTATGAACCTTAAGAGCATGGGAAAACATATTATTTTCCCACATATTGCAATTATGCTTATATTGATTCCCGTTGCGATTGTATTTCTTGTGTATTCGATGGTATTTATGGGAACAGAATCGGTTGTCTCATATATATCTTATGCTCTTGCAGCCTACACGCTTATGGTGTGGTGTTTCAGAATACCGAAGCTGATTCGTTTTTTTAAAGCGTTTAAGGATGAAAATAAATATGCAAGATTATGGCAGGATGACGCAAGGCTTCGGGTAAATGTTACATTGTACGGCTCTCTTTTGCTTAATACAGCATACGCAGTATTTCAGCTGGGGCTTGGTTTGTATCACACATCGTTTTGGTATTTTTCGATGGCAGGATATTATATATTTCTTGCGATTATGAGGTTCTTTCTGGTACGGCACACAAGCAGGCATCAGCCCGGCGAAAGGATGCAGGAGGAGCTTAGGAAGTACCGTAACTGCGGTATCATTTTTCTTGCAATAAACTTAATGTTATCTGTGATGATATTCTTTATGATTTATTGGAACAGAACATTCAGGCATCACGAGATTACCACTATTGCAATGGCAACCTATACTTTTGCCTCGTTTACCCTGGCTATTGTAAATGTTGTAAAATACCGCAAATATAATAGTCCGGTTTTTTCGGCATCCAAAGCAATTAACCTAGCAGCAGCCTGCGTGTCAATGCTGACACTTGAGTCCACCATGCTGACTACTTTTGACGATGGAACAATGGAGCTTACCTACCGAAGAATTATGCTGGGGGCAAGTGGCGGTGTTATATCTGTTTTTATCGTAGCAATGGCTGTTTATATGATTGTGCAGAGCAGTAAGAAAATGAAGCTGCTAAAGAGCGCAAAGGAGTAAGTAAAGATGGAGAATAAAGAGAAAGAAACCTTTAGCTATACATATTCTGCAAAGGAACAGAAAGAAATCCAAAATATTCGGAGAAGGTACGTTGCACCGGAGGAAGATAAAATGGAGTATCTGCGCAGGTTGGACGCAGGCGTGACGAGGAAGGCTACAGTGTCAGCACTTATTTCCGGTACAATTGGTATATTGGTTTTGGGCTTTGGAATGAGCCTTGTGATGTCAGATTTGAGTGGAATACTTGGTTTTCATCAGAATATGGCACTGCTTATCGGCATCATTATTGGTATGATAGGTATTGTGCTCGCTGGTGGTGCGTATCCCTTGTATAATCATGTTATCAAGAAGGAACGGGCAAAAATTGCACCGGAGATTCTCAGAATTACAGAGGAATTGATGAAATAGAATACTCCCCCTTACCAATTTTTCTTTTCGTGTTCACTACGATTATTTTTCTTACGTTCTTCGACCATCTTCACAAACCATTCTACCATGGCAGGGTCCTGATGTGAGAAGAAACTTGAGGTTGCTGTGTCGAGCCCGGCAATGTTGTTCATTTCCTCATCGGTCAATTCAAAATCAAATACATCGAAATTTTCTGTCATTCTTTCATAGTGGACAGATTTCGGAATTACTACCACACCTCTCTGGATATGCCACCTTAGCATTACCTGTGCAGCTGTCTTACGATATTTATCACCGATAGCTTTCACGTCAAACGCAATGCTCTGTTACAACAATTAAAACAGGTTCAGGATTGTATTGATTACATCGACTGGAAACAAGGTTTCTATGATGATGTTTTGTCCGGAAAAACCAAGTATTACAGCAACCTGATTGACACCGATGATTCGTAAAAGTCCGATACTGTTTTTCACTGGGAGACGAGCATGGGGCAAAGGAAATCCATAAAAAACCACCATTCCCGATATCGGGAAAGGTGGTTTTTTTAGGTGTCTGCTATAAGAAAGAATTATAACAGGCTCTAAGATTTGAGTATTGGACGAAAGCGCCGGGATATGATTATAATAGCAACAACACGAAAGGAGGTATCCGATGGCACAAATCAGATTAACCAATGTGACGAAACGATTTGATGATGTAGTGGCATTGAAAGATGTCAGTCTGAGCATTGAGCAGGGAGAGATTTTCGGAATTATCGGCATGAGCGGTGCAGGGAAGAGTACCTTGGTTCGATGTTTGAATTATCTGGAGAAGCCCACAGGCGGTGAAGTCGAAATCGAGGGAGAAATCCTGGGACAGCTGAGCGAAAAGGAGCTTCGTAAAAAGAGAAAAAATATTGCTATGATTTTTCAGCATTTTAATCTGTTGATGCAGAAAAATGTGGTTGATAACGTGGCATTCCCCCTGCGGATACAGGGGATTTCGAAAAAAGAGGCAAGAGAGAGAGCCCTGGAGTATTTAAAGGTTGTAGGGCTTACGGAGAAAGCAAAAGCTTATCCGTCGAAGCTTTCCGGCGGTCAAAAGCAGCGGGTAGCCATCGCCAGAGCCCTTGCTTCAAATCCCCACATCCTGCTCTGTGATGAAGCCACCAGTGCGCTGGACCCCCAGACCACCCAGTCCATTCTGGAGCTGCTGAAGGGAATCAACAGACAATACGGAATTACCATTGTCATGATTACCCATCAGATGGAAGTGATTCAAAAGATATGCCACAGGGTCGCCATTATCGAAAACGGTGAGGTTGCAGAAGAAGGAGCGGTGGAAAAGGTGTTTCAGCATCCCGATTCAGAGGCAGGCAGAAGGCTGATTCTGAAGGAGCAGCTGGGGGAGGGAAAGGAACAAAAATATTTACCGGAGGAAGCAAGGCTGAGGGTGGTGTTTGAAACCAATTCTACTTATGAACCGGTTGTGGCAAATATGATTCTGTATATCAGGGAGCCGGTAAATATCCTATATGCAAATACCAGGGATGTGAACGGTACGGCAAAGGGAGAAATGATACTTGGGGTGTCCCACAGAGTCAAGGAGAGGGTGAAACAGTATTTACAGGAAAGAAATCTGACAGTATGGGAGGTGGATGATGATGTGGACAAAACAAGTACTTGAAATGATTGGGCAGGGCGTTTTGGAAACCTTATATATGACCGGACTGTCCACATTCTTCGGGTATGTACTCGGACTTCCCCTGGGAATTGTGCTTGCAATCACGGACAAAAGCGGAATTCGTCCCAACCGATTCCTATATCGGATATTGGACGTAGCTGTCAACATACTGAGAAGCATCCCTTTTTTGATTCTGTTGATTCTGCTGATACCCTTCACCAGATTTCTGGTGGGTCGAAGCTATGGCTCCACCGCCACCATTGTCCCCCTGGTGATAGCGGCAGCTCCTTTCATTGCAAGGATGGTGGAGAGCTCAGTGAAAGAGGTGGATTCCGGGGTTATCGAAGCGGCAAGAAGCATGGGAGCAGGTACTTTCACCATTATTACAAGGGTGCTTCTGGTGGAGGCGAGAACATCCATTGTAGCCGGGGCAACAATCGCCCTGGGAACAATTCTCGGGTATTCGGCAATGGCCGGTACTGTGGGGGGCGGAGGTCTGGGAGACATCGCAGTCCGCTATGGTTATTACAGATATGAGGAAGAGATTATGTTTGCCACAGTGATATTGCTCATCCTGTTAGTGCAGATCTTTCAGTTTGTGGGCATGAAGCTGGCGGCAAAGATAAATCATAGATAACAAAAAGAGAGAGAGGAAAACATTATGAAAAAGAAATTTGTAGGAAAGAAGATTTTAGGAGCAGTTTTGGCAGGCGCATTGGCAGCTGCAACATTGACCGGCTGCGGAGCAGGGAAGGAAGGGGATTCCAAGGTGATTAAGATTGCAGCGTCTCCCACACCCCATTCAGAGATTTTGGAAAAGGCAAAGCCCATACTTGCAGAGAAAGGTTATGATCTGCAGATTACGGTGTTCGAAGACTATGTGATTCCCAACGAGGTGGTGGAAAGCGGAGAGTTTGATGCAAACTATATTCAGCATGTTCCCTATCTGAACAGCTTTAATGAGGAAAAGGGAACCCACATTGTGAACGTGGGTGAAATTCACTATGAACCCTTCGGGATTTACCCCGGAACCAAGAAGAGTCTGGCTGACATCGCAGACGGGGATACCATTGCTGTCCCCAATGATACCACCAACGAAGCAAGAGCGCTCCTTCTTCTGCAGGACAACGGAATCATTAAGCTGAAGGAGGGAGCCGGACTGACCGCCACGGTAAATGATATTGTAGAAAATCCTTATAATGTGAAGATCAAGGAGCTGGAAGCAGCCCAGGTGTCAAGAGTGGTAGGGGAGGTTCCCTATGTGGTGCTGAACGGCAACTATGCCCTGGAAGCCGGCTATGTGGTAAGCAGGGATGCACTTGCCTATGAAAGCGCAGATTCGGAAGCAGCCAAGACCTATGTTAACATCATTGCCGTAAAGGAAGGCAATGAGGACAACGAAGGTATCAAGGAACTGGTGGAGATTCTGAAATCTGAGGAGATTCAGAAGTTCATTACCGAAAAATATGAGGGTGCAGTGATTCCCTTTAAGTAATCGTGGAAAAGAAATCTGTGATTATAGGATTGCCCGGGTATCGTAGTGGTGCTATACTGTAGATAGCCTTGAAAGGCATAGGTCATAGGAACGGCAGGTACAGAGATGACACTGACACAGCTACAGTATGCAGTAACCATTGCAAAAACAAAATCCATGAATCAGGCAGCCAATGAATTGTTTGTGTCCCAGCCCGCCTTATCCGGTGCGATGAAAGAACTGGAGGAGGAGCTGGGTACACAGCTTTTTATCCGCCATAACAGGGGCATTGTGATTACCACAGAGGGAGAGGAATTCTTAAGCTATGCCAGACAGATGGTGGAGCTTGGCAATCTGGTGGAGGAACGCTTTGTCAACAAATCCATCAGAAGGAAGAAGTTCAGCGTATCCATGCAGCATTATTCTTTTGCGGTAGAAGCCTTCATAGAGCTTGCAAGGAAGTTTTCCATCGGAGAATACGAGCTGGCGGTACATGAGACAAAGACCCATGAGGTGATTGAGAATGTGAAGAACTATCGAAGTGAAATCGGAGTGCTTTACCTCAATTCCTTCAACGAAAAAGCCATTCGAAAGATTCTTGAGGAGGCTGACCTGGAATTTATTCCTCTGTATGATTGCGGAATATCCGTATATCTAAGCAAGAGCCATCCTCTTGCCACGCGGGAAAAAATAACCATGGAGGAATTGGCAGAATACCCTTGTCTTTCTTTTGAGCAGGGAGATAAAAATTCCTTCTATTTCGCCGAAGAAGTCTTAAGCACCCTGGAATATAAACAGATTATCAAGGCAGATGACCGGGCAACAATGCTCAACCTTATGACAGGGTTGAATGGTTATACCTTATGCAGCGGTATCATCTGTGAGGACTTGAACGGCAGCTTTCATGTGGCCGTTCCGCTGGATGCGGAGGATACCATGACCATCGGTTATATCAAACGGAAGAATATCCCCTTAAGTCTGTTGGGCAGGGAGTATATTGAAATCCTAAAGGGGTATAAATAACATGTCTAAGGGGCTTTCGGAGAGTCATCTCCGAAGGCCCTTTATTTATAGAAATTGATATAAGAAAAACTTATAACGGATTATCAAATATAGTGATTAGCAAAGTGTTCCAGAAGAATTGACAAAGGAAGGATTTGGGAATATACTAACAACAACATACAAATCCTATCAAAATAATAAGAAATAAAAAGCAAGAGAAGGAGGTAATCATCATGTCAGATATTAAGAAAAGTGCATTGGAGTTAATTGGAGGCACCCCCCTTTTGGAGGCTGCCAGGTATAGCAGAAAAGCAGGAGTGGAGAAAGCGACTATACTCGCGAAGCTGGAATATCTGAATCCCGCAGGCTCAGTCAAGGATCGTATTGCACTGGCAATGATAGAGGAGGCGGAGAAGAGCGGTAAGCTGAAGCCCGGGGCTACCATCATTGAGCCTACCAGCGGTAATACGGGAATCGGTCTGGCAGCAGTAGCTACGGCAAAGGGCTATAAAGCTATCCTGACTTTACCGGACACCATGAGCGTAGAGAGAAGAAACCTTCTGAAAGCATATGGCGCCGAACTGGTATTGACGGAAGGTGCAAAGGGCATGAAAGGAGCAATTGCAAAGGCAGAAGAACTGAATCAGGAGATTGAGGGTTCCGTCATTCTGGGACAGTTTGTGAATCCTGCGAACCCGGCAGTACATAAGGCTACCACAGGTCCGGAGATATGGAAGCAGACAGACGGCAAAGTAGATATCTTTGTAGCAGGCGTGGGAACCGGCGGAACCATCACCGGTGTAGGTGAGTACCTGAAGGAGCAGAATCCTGAGGTAAAGGTAGTTGCGGTAGAGCCGGCAGGAAGCCCCGTCCTTACAACCGGAACACCAGGAGCCCACAAGATACAGGGAATCGGTGCCGGTTTTGTACCAAGCGTTCTGAATACAAAGGTCTACGATGAAGTTATTACCATTCAGGATGAAGATGCCTTTGCGGAAGGAAGAGCCTTTGCCACAGCCGAAGGTATTCTGGTGGGGATTTCCTCCGGAGCAGCGCTGAAGGCTGCAACGATTCTTGCAGGCAGACCGGAAAACCAGGGAAAGGTGATTGTGGCACTGCTGCCTGATTCCGGAGACAGATACTTATCTACGGCATTATTCAATACACAATCATAATCTGAAACAGCAAATTCAAAACGAGGAATACAATTTTTAGCCGAGTATAATTGACAAGAAAAGAGGAGGAAGCAATATGAGCAATTACAGATTTGAAACCTTACAGTTACATGTGGGACAGGAACAGGCAGATCCGGCAACCGATTCCAGGGCAGTGCCCATCTATCAGACCACATCCTATGTGTTCCATAATTCCGAGCATGCAGCGGCAAGATTCGGACTTACAGATGCAGGCAATATTTACGGCAGACTGACCAATTCCACACAGGATGTGCTGGAAAAGAGAATTGCCGCCCTGGAAGGCGGTGTGGCAGCTCTGGCAACAGCCTCCGGAGCAGCAGCCATCACTTATGCGGTGGAAGCTCTGGCAGGAAACGGTGATCACATTGTAGCCCAGAAGACCATCTATGGCGGAAGCTACAATCTGCTGGCACACACCCTGAAGCAGTTCGGGATAGAGACCACCTTTGTGGATATTCACAACGAGGCGGAGGTGGAAGCGGCCATCAGACCCAATACGAAGCTGGTTTTCCTGGAGACCCTGGGCAATCCCAATGCAGATATTCCTGACATTGATGGGATTTCAGCCCTGGCTCACAGGCACGGACTGCCGGTGGTCATCGACAACACCTTCGGTACCCCCTATCTGATCAGACCCATTGAGCATGGTGCGGATATCGTGGTTCATTCCGCCACCAAGTTTATCGGCGGTCACGGAACCACCCTTGGCGGTATCATCGTAGACTCCGGTAAATTTGACTGGAAGAAGAGCGGCAAATATCCCCAGATTGCCGATGCCAATCCCAGCTACCACGGAATCTCCTTTGCGGATGCGGTGGGAGCAGCAGCCTACGTAACCTACATCAGAGCGATTCTGCTTCGTGATACCGGTGCTACCATTTCACCCTTCAATGCATTCCTTTTGCTGCAGGGTGTGGAGACCTTGTCCCTTCGCCTTGACAGACATGCGGAAAACACAAAGAAGGTTGTGGAATATCTGGCGAACCATCCCCTGGTAGAGCATGTGAACCACCCCTCTTTGCCGGACCATCCCAATCATGATTTGTATGAAAAATACTTCCCCAACGGCGGGGCCAGCATCTTTACCTTTGATATCAAGGGAGGAAAAGAGGAGGCGTGGAAGTTTATTGACGGCCTGAAGATTTTCTCACTTCTGGCTAATGTGGCAGATGTGAAGAGTCTCGTGATTCATCCTGCGAGCACTACCCACAGCCAGCTGACAGATGCAGAATTGGAGGATCAGGGAATTCATCAGAATACCATCCGTCTCTCTATCGGTACGGAACATATCGATGACATTATTGCGGATCTGGAAGAAGGTTTTGCAAACATCAAATGACATTTTGACCCGAAATCATGACATAAAAATAAGGGGAGAAGCACTATTGTGCTTCTCCCTTTTGCGTGGATAGTTTATTCCACCACCGGTGCAATGAAGTTTTCAAGGGCGGAAACCATCTTGGGATGGCGGATGACAAAATGAATTGCCGGTGTCTTTAGCTTTGAAATCATGACATATTTCCCTTCCAAGATATGTATCTGAATGTTGCGGAAAGCCTGTGTGGCGGAATCGTGAATGAAATAGTTTGGATGGGCTCCCGCAAAGTCTCTTGTAAGACTCATGTGAGCGAAGTACTCATCGTATGTATAGGAAATATCTGCCTCATAAAAGGTACCGGCAAGAGACAGAGGAACAGGGTGCTGTTGAAATTCCTCTTCCGTTAATGTGTTCAGTTCATCGAGTACAGAGTTGTTTTGCAGGGTTGCTTCTGCCAGAGCCCGTTGCTGCTCGGCAAATTTCAGTATTTTGTCTGCGGTCGCCTTGGAAAGTTGGTTGCGGGTCAGTATTTTCTGAAGCAGTTCTTCGGACATGGTGTAAATCGGCGGTGAAGATAATATATTATGCCGATTGCCTCTTTCCTCTGCGTCGGATACTAAAAATGCCTGAAATAGGTTTTCTGTCTCTGCACGGTAAATCTCCATAAGGGGTTGTGCCTTTGAAAGAAGGTCGGCGGCCTTTTGCTTATAATAGGCCACTTCTTCCTTGTTGGTGGTCAGGTAATATTTTCCGTTTTGGTGATATCCGTTGATACATTCTCCTGTCAGTGCCGCAGTTCCGGATACATAATTGAAGTGGTGATACACGGCTGTGGATACATTGGGGAGATGATACGGCGATATCTGTCCGGTCATATATATGGGAATCCAGCTTTCCAACCCCAGCATCATTTCCTGAAAAGGCCTGTCAATATTGTGAATGATATTCAGATGTAACCCTTTCTTGAGTGACATGGCAATGGCAAACATCCACTTTTTATTAAAATCCATGTCCTGTGCCATATCCTCCATCGGCATGTCGCTGCACATAAAAATCGGCTCCTGCGATTTGGAAAGCACTGTCGTCTTAAAAAAGTCCAATTCTCCTTTTCTCATTTCTTCAATGCCGTAATATATTCTTGACACAGGCAGCCGGAATGGCATGGAAGGCACCTTAAGTTCATCAAACCGGATGGCCCGGATATATTCGTCCAGATTGAATTCGTCCAGTTTTTTCAAAAAATTTTCCATGTAGTCAGGTGTTGATTCATAGCTGCCGTGATACAGCCATTCGCGTAAACGGGACAAATAATCCGTGTCTCGGAGGATATCGTTTGCGGTGCATCCGAGCAATGCGGCAGCCTTTGCCTTATCAGAAAGCGTATTGTGGTGGGCTGCCACGAAACGGCAAAAACTGTTGCAAAAGGCATTTAAATCATTTGGGCGCCTTTGACCGGAACGTATGCGATATAAGTAGGAAATATCGAAATTGGTGGCAGCGGACAACGACTTCATGCTAATTTCCAGAACGTCAATCAATTTATCATAGTTAGTGATAAAGGTATCATAGTCTTCCTTCTTCTGGTTTAAAGAATTCTGTAATATGGATAGTGTCTTTTCGATTGTTATATGGGAGATGCCTTTTTCCGCGGCAATCCGGGCGATTCCGGCGACAAGCTTCTGCAATTGTTCACTATCCTGACCGGGCTCCCTTTCACCGGTGCGGTAGCGGCTGATTACGGCGGCAGATAACCCGGCTGCATCTGCCAGCTCTTTCGCAGTACAGTTGAGTTCCTCGATATATGCGTTTACCTGTTCATTAAATTTCATAATACCTCCGTTGTAGGGAAAAACAGCAGGATGAGACCGGTGGCTCCCCGGCTGGGAATAAAATTATTATAACGTACATTCCGGTCAAAAGAAATAAAAATTGCCACAAAAGACAAATGTCATTTTTGGTAATTTACGGAAAAATAATAGAAGTTATTGTATGATAAAAGTGTTTAAGCGCTTTATGGGCTGTGCAAAGAATCAGCCTGCACGCATAATGTAGAGATACAAAAATACAATGAGGAGGAAGTAGCATGAAAACAATGAAAAAAATTGCATGGATGCTCTGCTTTGTCTTAATTATTTCTTCTGTAGTCAGAAACAATTATCTGCAAGCAGAAGCACAGGGCGTGGGAACAACGTTTACGGTCAATGTTATCGATGAATCCGGTGTTGAAGGTAACAGTGTGTCGTATAGGTTTAGCAGTGATGATGCGTGGACACCTGTATCATCGGGGAATGCCATCGACATCGCCGAAAAGTCGAGCATTATGATTAAAGCAACAGTAAAGGAAGGCGCAAGAGCGGAAGCTACATCCGGCGGCGGATTTACAGAGAGTGATTTTGGCGGAATTACCGGTGAGAACGGTCAGACCTTTGAACTGACAGACACAGTGTCCTATATTCTGGACGTTAAGTTTGTCAACAATAACGGTGGCGGAACTCCTAATCCGCCTCAGAGTAACGCAGGATTAAAGCTGGATATTACGAATCGTGATTCTGCTACTGGAACAGTAACCTATACTTTTTTGAATGCAGATAGCCAATCTTTAGGTACGGATACGTTATCGGAAAGTACAACGAACAGTATTGCCTTTCCGGAGGGTACGGAGAAGGTGAATATTAAGGTTACTCCGGGTGAAAGCAGTCAGTTGGGAATGTATGGGCTATATGTCAATGGAACTCAGATGGCAACTGATACAGATAAAGCGAACGCAGTTGGAACCAGCGGACATACGTTTAATGTTGACGACGCAACCAAGGAACATCAGGTGCAGCTGGAATTTACTGCGGCTTCGGGTGGTGGTGGAAATACGAATCCTATTGAGGATCCTATCACGATTACAATCAATATCACATCCGGTATGGATTATTTGGATACCTATGGAAATTATTTACAAGTAGATGGCGTAGCGGTAGAAAATGGCAGTGTTACTGTTGAAAAGGCAGAAACTCATGTGATTCGGATATTACCCCAATTGGGAAATGCAATTAGTGCAAGTATTAACGGCACAGTGGTAACCGGAACGGCAGATGACGGATGGATGTCCTATACTGTCGGTGAAGCGGAGAGTTATAATATTGCAATCAGCTTAGCTGGAAATACTGTATATACGGTGGTGTGGGATTACGTTGGTGATTTTGGCTCTGATGCCATCGTATCCAATGGTACTGTCAAAATAATTTCTGCTACTTTGCCCGGCGGTGGCAATGGGATAGGAACCATAAACAGCCAGAACGAAGAAGGTGGTCATGTTGTAATCGAACCGGGCAGCACAGTAAAGGTAGAAATCAAACCGAACTATGGCTATCAATTTTTGGAAGGTTCCCTGAATGGGAATACGATTACAGCAGGAACAGAGGTTGGCTACTTCACATTTACCATGCCTTCTCAAAATCTGCACCTGGCGGCATTGTTTACTGCTTCTGAGGATAAAAAAGTGATTGAAGCTGCCGGAGTAAGCGATGCCAAAATGGAAAATTGTGAGGGTATTATTGATTCCGGAAATCTTGAACTTACCGTAAAGGATGCTGCACTTGACGACGCACAGAAATCTACTCTTAAGGGCAGTGATGCGGGGAAGGGAGTTTCGGTGGAACAGTGGCTGGAAGTAGATCTGAATCAGATTGTCAATAAGGGAGACACCACCAGTGATCCCTGGAGAATCAATCAGGCTGAACTTCCTCACAAGATTAAGGTGACGCTAAATGTAGGAACAAATCTTGACCCCAACAAAGAATATGTGGTAGTGCGTGAGCACGAGGGCAAATATGAAAGAATTCCTGCTACCTATAATCAAACGGCAGGAACCTTAACCTTTGAATCTGATAAATTCTCTAATTATGCGGTTGGTACGGTGGTAACTGCATCGGATGTTTTAGGTACAATTAACAGTACATGGGATGAGGCGGAGGGTGGTTCTTCTGCAAGCGACACAGTAGATACATTAAAAGCTGCTTATGGAGCATCTGATGTTGCGTCTGCAGTGCAGGATTCAAACGGTACCGTTAGTATGGAGCTGCTGAACAAATTGCAGGCCCTTGAGAGTGATTATCAAAATGAAAAATCGATTAGGGTTGAGGATGCGGTGATTGCTCCCGCAGTTTCAGGCAGTGTAAGCGGACCGGTAACTGTGACAGGAGCAGCGTTTAATGCTGATGCCAATCATAGTGTACAGCTGGTGATTGAGGACAAGGCAGGAAGCGGCATAACGGTTGGCAACAGCTACAGTAAGTCAGTGCAGTTAGATATCAAGCTGCAACAGACAGCGGGTGGCGTTCCTACAACCATAACCATAACGGACTTGAGTATGCCAGTGACAATTACCATGCCAATACCTACCGGTATTAATGCCTCAAGAATGGTAATTCTCCATGACATAGATGGGGATGGCACCAGTGATGAAACAGTTCCTTACTCCCTGTCGGGAAGCAATGTAACCTTGACCTTAACTCATTTCTCGAATTTTGCTTTTGCAGAGAAAGCAAGCAGTACCGGTGGAAATGGCGGTGGTAGCGGAAATGCCGGAGGAAGCGGCAGCGGAAGTGGCAGTGGAAATACCGGAGGAAGCGGCAGTGGTAATACCGCTGGTAGCGGCAGCAGCGCCTCCAACAGCGGCAGCAGTTCTGCCAATAAGACCGTTAAGGAAGAGAAAGTGAGTGTACCTGTTGAATATATCGTAGTCAGGGGAGATGTGCTGGGAAGAATTGCACGGAAGTATAATATGACCTTATCGGCATTGCTGGCTCTGAATCCTCAGATTAAGAATCCCAATCTGATTTATCCGGGGCAAAGGATTATAGTGGGTTACACCGGCAAATCAGTGAATTCAAATACAACAACATCGGAAACAGATTCTGACGCAGAATATTATATTGTGCAGAGAGGGGATTGCCTGTACGTAATTGCACGTAAGCACGGCCTTTCACTGAACCGGTTGTATGCCTTAAATCCGAGAATCGCATACCAGAAATATATTTATGCGGGACAGAAAGTCAGAGTAAGATAAGCAAAAGGAGAAGCACTATTGTGCTTCTCCGATTTTTTTATCCATGCGTAAGATGTGTTGTATTAACCATTGGATGAGGAATTCAACCAGCTTTTCCATGTTCTCCTGAGGCTTTTTCTTGATATTTTCCAGATCGATGGAATCCATCCTCTTAATAAAGGTTGCATGTGCTGCTTTCTGTGCCTCGATTTCCTGATATCCAATGCTTTCCATGTATTCCTCCTCATCGGAGAAATGCTCCTTCACATAGTGGTTCAGCCTGTCAAGGATTTTCTCAATTTCATCAAAATCCGATTCGGTGACGCCGAGGCGGATTAAACTGTTAATCTGGGAGATGAGATTGAAAAGCTCGCGATGCTCGCTGTCAATCAGTATAATGCCGGTCAGATAGTCATCGGTGAATTCGCAGGGGTTTTCCTTCAGCAGCCACTCATCCACCGGAGAAAGCCTGCCGATTAATGTGTCACTGCCGAGAATGTGACCATACAGCCACTTCATCATGTACTGTATCATCTCTGTCAGAAGCTCCAGCTGCTCCTCGGAGGAATCCAGACCCTTGAAATACCAGTTGTGAACGCGGTTTCTGAACAAATTGTGCTGTATTCTCTGGGCGGGCAGCTCCGGGTCGCGAATCTCCAGCATATAGGCCTCTTCGTGTTCGAAATGTGTTTCCACATATTCGTCCAGCTCGTTAATTAATGTCCGGATTTCGTCGTAATTGTCACCATCCCGGTGATCCTCTACAAGGTTCATGGCTTGGTTCAGTAAATCAAACAGGTGTCTGTGTTCGTTATCCAATTGCTCAATGCCAATCAGGCAGTCTTCTGTAAATTGTATCATACATTATCTCCGTTTCCTAAAGAGTTTTAAGCCTTCAGGGAAAGCTTCTTTATCATCTGATTGGCGCCTAATATAACGAAGGTATCGCCCTTCTGCGTCGGGTCTGTGGCGGGAGGGTTCATGAGTACACTCTTGCCGCGCTTGACGGCAATGACGTTAATCTGATACTTTTCCCTCAGCTTCAGCTGAATCAGGTTCTTGCCCACCCAGGATGCAGGAACGGGGATATCCGCAATGGAATACTCATCATTCAGCTCGATAGCGTCTGCGATATTGCTCAGCGTCAGGTTGTTCGCGATGCGTTTGCCCATCTCCTTCTCGGGAAAAACAATCTCGTCTGCACCTATTTTCAACAGAATTTTTCCTTGTATGTCGTTAAAGGCCTTGGCGATGATGCGTTTAACGCCATGGTCCTTGGCCAGAATGGTGGTGAGCACCGAGGCCTCCGTATTATGTCCGATGGAAACGATGGCAAGGTCAAAGTTGCTGATGCCCAGCTCCTGCATGGATTCCTCGTTGGTTACATCTGCACACATGGCCAGAGTCACATATTCAGATATTTTATTCACTTTTTGCTGGTTATTGTCGATTGCCAGGACACGCCAGCCGTTTAGCTCCAGCTGCATGGCGATACTGCTTCCGAATCTTCCCAATCCGAATACTACTGCGTCTTTTCTGTTCATATGATTCCCCTATCCTATAATGATTTTATTTTCTGCATAATCGATTTCCGAATTGTTCTTGTAATGAAACGCGAATGCCAGGGTAATGGGACCGATTCGTCCCAGGTACATGGCGATACAAAGAATGATTTTGCCCGCCTGTGTCAGCTGGCCCGTGAGTCCTCTGGACAGACCCACTGTTCCGATGGCGGAGGTCATCTCGTAAATAGCATCCAGAAAGTCACACTCCTGTATGAACAAAAGACAGGTTGTCAGGAGAAACAATACGGAGATACTGAAGGTAGCGATGGCAGTGCAGCGACGCACGTAATCATCACTGATCTTCCGGTGGAAAAGTGTCACACTCTTGTTTCCCCTGATGTTGGCTATCATGGAGGCAAACAGAACCACCACGGTGACGGTCTTAATACCGCCCGCCGTTCCCACGGGAGAACCGCCAATCAGCATCAGTACCAGATAAAGGGTGCAGGAGGATTCCCGGAAAAAGCTTTGGTCAATGGTTGCAAAGCCCGCCGTCCGCAGGGTGACGGATTGGAAGAAGGAGGACATAATCTTATTTGGCAGGGGCAAGCCTCCCAGTGTGTCAGGGTTGTTCCACTCAAAAAGCATGGTCACAAGTGCACCGCCCAGAATCAGAAAGGCGGTTGCACTTAATACGACCTTCGCCTGCAAATTCAGCTTGTGCACGCTTTTTTTCTTCCGGATACAGCCGAAATATCTTGCAAGCTCCCAGTAAACGGGAAAGCCCAGACCACTGGTGACAATGAGCGCCATGGTGGTCAGGTTGATAACCATATTGTCCCGATACATACAGAAGCTGTTACCGCCCAGCAAATCAATTCCGGCGTTACAAAAGGCAGATACGGAGTGGAAGATGCTGTACCAGATACCTACAGGGCCATACTGGGGAATGAATACGGTGGCATAAAGGAGTGCACCGATGCATTCGATAACCAGAGTAATCTTCACAATCCGTATGGTCAGCCTTAGAAGTCCCGTCAGACTGTCTGAGTTATAGGCGTTTTGCAGCAAAAGCCGATCGTTGAGGTTCAGGCGTTTGCCGGAGGCAATCAGGATTAAGGTGGTGAAGGTGACCACCCCCAGACCTCCTATCTGAATCAGAAACAGTAAAACAAGCTGTCCGAAAAAGGAAAAGGTTTGTCCAATATTAATTGTGGACAGCCCCGTTACACAGATGGAGGAAACAGCCACAAAGAGGGCATCAATAAAATCAACACCGGTCCCCGGTCTGGTACTGAAGGGAAGACATAGGAGAAGGGTACCGGCAGCAATACCGATTAAAAAGCCCAGCATGATGACTCGCGTTGTAATCAGGGCTGTATATTTCTTTTTCATGTAAGGAGTGCTCCCATCGGGTATTATTGTAAGTAGCGAGACAATTATAGCACGATTTCCGGAAGTAGGGTAGATTTATTTTTCGGGTCTCTTATCTGACAAATCTGCAGGATTCGTTGACACAAGCAGAGGAACGGAGTATAATTAAAACAACGTTACAGAACGATGTTTTAAAACGTGCGTTTTGCATTGCCGGTTTCCAACCAGGAATAAACTGACGGATAAGGAGAAAGATTATGCCGCCAAAACCAAAATGTACGCGAGAGGAGGTTGCGGCTGCCGCTCTCGTCATAATCAAAGAAAAGGGGCTGGAGGGATTGACGGCCAGGGAACTGGGCAGACGTCTGGGCACCTCCGCAAGTCCTGTTTTTACCAGCTTTCAGAATATGGATGAGGTGAAGATGGCAGCCAGAGAGCTGGCCATTGAGGAGTTTAAGGACTATATCAGCGATTACAGGGAATACACACCGGCTTTCAAAAGAATTGGTATGATGATTGTGTCCTACGGCATCCATCAGCCGGAATTATTCAGGCTGCTTTTTATGCAGAGTCATGAAGCAGGAATTGATATGCACAACATTCTGCAGGATTTGGGGGATACGGCAGATACCTGCATCGGGTTGCTGATGGAGGATTATGGAATGACCGGGGAAGAGGCCACACTTATATTTGAGCAGATGTGGATTAATGCCTTTGGAATCGGCGTCATGTGTGCCAATCGCGTCTGCGATTTTTCAGAGGAAGAAATCGGAAGAAGACTGAGTATCACCTTTGCGGGGCTTTGCATGTTTGTCAAGTCCGGCAAAACAAATGAAATATACAGTACTGCCGAAAAAAGAACCGATGGCATTTTCAAGGGCAGAAAGGTGGGGGAGCTGCCCTATTTCAAAACAGGGAAATAAGTGGGAATGGAATGATCCAATAAAGCTATGCCGGAAGGGCATCAGGAGGGTACTATGGAGAATAAGAGTATGCTGCAAAAAAACGAAGAACAGGCGAATCGTGTAGCCGCAAGAGTTATGATTATCACGGAAGTAATCCTTACGCTGATTTTCATTTTGAATGTGATTGGCGTCTTTGTGGTAAGGCAAAGTGTCATGACCGTTGCCTATGTAGTCGGGAGCATCTGTCTGCTGCTTCCCACTGTTCTTATCAGGGTGCTGGGAGCCAGGGCGGAATTTATAAAGTATCTTATGGTAATCTGCGCGGCGGTTTTTCTGCTGCTGTTGACCACCACCCTGACCTATCATACGGTTGTGGTGTATGTGCTGCCGATTGCCATTGCGAGCCTGTACTTTTCGAAGAAGCTGAATGTGTTTGCAACGATCCTCACAAGCATCTGTGTATCCGTGGGCCAATATCTTTCCTTTGTGTTAAAGACTACCACTGACCACAATTTCGATACTGTCACCAAACTGGTCATTTACGGTATTCTTCCCAGATTGTTGTGCCTGATTGCGGTGGCTGCAATTTTTACAACGCTCTGTTCCAGGACGGCTTCCATGCTGGGAAGTCTGATGGGAGCGGAAGAGCAGGAAAAGATGCTTGCCGATATGGTGCGCTACAAGGAAAATAACCAGAAGCTCTCCGTGGAAATGAAACAGATGATTGAGACTCTGGTGGGACATACAAAGAACTCCAACGAGCTGAATCAGAAGCTTGCCGCGGAGACAACGGAAATTGTCCGCGGTACGAAGGACAATTCGGGTCAGATTGAAACAATCAACGAGAGCCTAGGCACCATCACTGTTCAGATGACCGAATTGGAAAGAATGAGTGACACACTGGCGTCCTCGGCAGAGGAGATTCGTGTCCTTTCCAATGAAAACCAGGTAACCATGGACCGGACCACAGACAGCATGAATAAGATTTCCAACAGTGCAGAACAGTGTATGGAAAGCATCGGAAGACTGGAAACGGAATCCAAGGCGATTGAAGGAATTATCCAGACCATCACGGAGATTGCCTCACAGACAGAGCTTCTTGCCCTGAATGCCTCCATTGAGGCAGCCAGAGCCGGTGAAAACGGAAGAGGCTTCAGCGTTGTGGCACAGGAAATTCAGAAATTGTCCGAGCAGACCCAGAAATCCGTGAAGGAGATTGAAAGCATTATCAGACAGGTGGTTTCGGACACCCAGACAGCAGTAGAGACCATGAAGGTCAGCTCCCGGGATACACAACAGGGGCTGGGTAACATCAACCGTGCCGCCGAATCCACCGGCGTCATCACCGCTTCCAATCAGAAGATGTCCCAGGAAATTAAGCGGATAGCCCAGATTTCGAAGGAGATTCTGAAGCATGAACAGATGGTGGCACAGGCGATGGAATCTGTCCGGGAAAACACAAGTCAGAATCTGGTATCCGTTGAGCATGTCATGGAAGTTACAGGGGAGAACAGTCGGGGGACGGAAAAGCTTGTGGATATGGTGGAGGATATCCGAAGAGTATCGGATATGTTGAATGAAGAATAAACCGTTTGGTAAACGAAAGCCCTTCGGGTATTCGAGGTCAGCTCGGATTCCCGGAGGGCTTTTTAAGTTTTTCACAGAGACTTCCGGCAGCGGCAACCTGCGGGGGCTTTCTCCGTGACCTCCGGTTTTTTTCGGCTGGAAAAAAGGAGTATTTTGTGGTAAAATGTTGCAAACAATTACGGCAGGGAGAATGTGCATGATTTGTCAGAATTGCGGGGCTGAATACAACAATAAGGAAATGAAGTGTCCCTACTGTCATTCGGAGAATCCTGTGGCGGCAGCGCGACATAAAAAGAATATACTGCTCGGGTTCGAAAAGGAAGCGGAGCAGATACGTCAGGAAGCGGAGAATTATCCGAAGGCTGAGGCAAAGAGAAGAACGGGAATCCTGCTCAGGATTCTGGGAGTTCTGGCGGTTGTGGGGCTGACAGCGTCAGTGTTAGTCATTCTCATCGGCAGGCGGGCAGCGGACTCCTCCTACAATAACAGCCAGAAACACAAGGAGAGGCTGGAGGAGTTTTATCAGGCCGGAGACTATGAAGCCATGTCCGATTACCTGGACAGAAAGGGTCTTTACCAGACCACCTATGAGAAATACATACAGGTGGCACAGGTATGGGACTATCTGCAAAGACTGGCAGACAGCAGACAGGAACTGGAAGCCATTGATGCTTACAACTATGACAGTCCTGAGACGAGACAGGCAGTGTTTCGGTACCGGGCGGAGACTTATCTGGACAGAGCCCGGGCTGTGCTTCAGATGATTAGAGAAAAGCAGGAGGATACCTCTTTTCTTGGCAATGAGGAGGTGCTGGAGGAACTGTATCGGCAGTGCAGAGACAGCCTTTTCCGGCAGGGCTTTACGGAGCAGGAAATCAACCGGCTGGAACAGTCGGAAAAGGTAGAGTCCACAGGGGACACCGCCGGATATGTCGGGTCTGAGGAATGGGAGATCCTTATAGAAAAGCTGGGGAGGGAGTATTTATGACGTGTCCGAATTGCGGAGGAGAGTTTTCATCGCAGGAAATCAAATGCCCCTTTTGCGGAAGCGGGAATCCGGAAGGAATTGCCTTTCAGAACGAGGTTCGGGAGAAAATTGAGAGAAATAAGCTGCTTAAGCCCTTCCTAATCAAACAAAAGACGCCGGAGCTGGCACAGAGAATGCTGACCAGAATACTGTTGATTATGGTTGGGGTAAATGTTCTGCTGCTGGCTTTTTCCCTTGGGATATACCTGTGGAGTACATACGCAAAGGAGAGGCAGGCTGCGCCGGGGAGCTTTGCGGAGTCCTATATGACGCTGCATACACCGGATTCCTATTACTACATGTCCTTTCTGGAGGATATGTATAAATTCATGGATGACCTGGACAATGGTCAAATCCCGGATGAGGAGCATATGGTTCAACTGTTGAAAAGCGGTTACGAAGCCATAGCGCGAAGTGCGGAGCTGACCCCGGAAGAAAGAGAAGAAATAGAGGGAATGGTCAGGGCGTTTTTCCGGGGATATCTGGAAATGAGGGAGGAAGAGCTGGCCTTTCTGCAGCCCGGGGAGGAGGGCGGCAATTCTTATGGCACCCCGGAGGAACAGGAATTGCGGAAGACAGCCAAGAATGTGATTGACAGGTTAGAGGAGGCAGAGAGATGATAGGGTTTGTTTTTGTGGGAATTGTTGGCATCCTCATTTACCTGAAATACAGGAAATGGAGCTTTAAAAAGAAGTTTGGGTTTCAGATGGTGCTGGTTAATCTGATGCTTCCCGTGACGGCTTTTATGGTTTTTGCCGCTGTCTTTTCCGTGAGGGAGGCTGCGGAAAATGTCAGGGATAATGCGCTTTCCACCAGGCTGGAGCAAACTCAGTTTTATGAGAATCATACCGGGGAGTACTATCGGTGCGGGAATTATTTGATGCTGGAACAGGATTATGAGCAGGAGTTTGAGTATCTTTGGGAACGACTGTGTATGTATGAGACAAGTCATCGATACCGTGTTTTCTCGAAGGCAGTTGAGCAGCTTGACCGGGAAGAAAATGCTGATGAAAGGCAGAAGCTTGAGAGCATGGCGGAGAGATACGGTGAGCAGTTGAGAGCATTTTGTAAGGTGCCTGTCTATGCGCAGAACCTTCCCTATGCAGACTATTATCTGGAGCAGGCTCTGGAAGGGCAGGAAGGTGGGGACGGACATGATTTTTGAGAGAGCCATGGAGCAGGATGCAGATGAGATTCTGGATTTGTATAAATCCCTGGTGGGAACAGAGTATTGTGCATGGACTGAGAGCTATCCGGGCAGGGAGGAAATCGACTTTGATCTGTCCCGGGGGGCGCTCTTTTGTCTCAGGGAGAAGGGACAGATTATCGGTGTGATTTCCATTGATCAGGATGCGTCGGTGGAGGCGCTGTCCTGTTGGTCGGAGGAACTTCAGCCTGCGGCAGAGCTCTCCCGGCTGGGAGTTCACCCGGATTATCAGAACCGGGGAATCGCGGGGAAACTGATTCTTAAGCTGATGGAAGTTTGCAGGGAGGACGGAAAGAAGAGTGTTCATTTTCTGGTGGCTAAGTCCAATTTGAAAGCCCGGAGGGCATACAGCAGGCTGCAGTGTAGCGTGGTGGGAGAGTGCAGTCTGTTCGGTGAAGAATGGTGGTGTTACGAGAAGAAATTGTGACAATTTTTTTAGTTTTCCTAGAAAAATGTTGAAGTTATATGAAAGATTTGGTAAAATTTTCTTTGCATAGGTATAATTTGTATTGGCCGAGGTGTGATTATGGGGATTCAGACACAGCTCTGTGGGTTGCTTTTGCTTCTGACAGTGCTCGTATTGTGGCTGTTGCAGCCGCGTATAAAGTTGAAGACTCAGCGGATATATGCCGGACTTTTGATAGCGGGCATTGTCTGCCTGGTTTTTGATGGCTATTCTGTCCTTGTGATTAGTAGCGCACAGCCAGTCAGTGTATATGTCAAGACGATCTGCCGGATTTATCTGATTACCCTGGAAGTTCTGAGTTGTACTTCCTTCCTGTACCTGACAGCGGATTTGGAATCTCATATTCCTTATATAAAGGTGATGCGACGACTGTGTTATGTATGGGGCGGAATCTCTGCTCTGGCAAGCTGTATCCTGCCACTTCATGTTCATAATGAGGCAGGAGAAATCTATACCTATGGCGGTGGAGTCATAGTCACATATGTATCGGCGGGCGGAATGGTGCTGGTCAATCTGATTATCATGATGAGGCACAAAAAGCATATGGACAAGCGCAGGTGGCTGGTGGGAATCATCTGGCAGGTTCAGTGGCTCGTGGCAGCATTGGTACAGTTCTTGTTTTCCAGCTTGCTGTTGGTGGGATTTTCAGCAGCAATCGGTATCACTATCGTATTCATTAAGCTGGAGAACCCCGAAAGCTATCTGGACCGTGTGACGGGAGTCTTTAATGACCAGGCACTGAGAGCATATCTGGACGATAATTATAAGAGGAATAAGAGTTTTCAGCTATTGTCGGTCTGTCTGACGCAGATTAAGCACCATGACGAGGCGCTCAGTCCTGCGGAAACGGAGCTTTTGGCAAGACAGCTGGCAATGTATTTTCACACGATTGTATTTGAAGAGGTATTTAAGCATTCCGGCTGGGAATATACGATTCTTTTTGATGAACGGGAATCCATGGAGCGTGCCGCATACCAGATCAGCCATAAATTTACGGAGTTCTGGGAAGTGAATGACAAGAAGCTGCGTCTTGATTCGTTTATAGTGGAGATGCCCGACAGCAGTATAGCTACCAGGTCGGACGAATTGCTGGAACTGCGAAGGGTCTTTGTCGAATCCGGCAAAAAACAGGGACTGAAGGGAATACAGTTTCTGGATTCCCGATGGACGGAACAGATTATGCACGACCGAGAGATTGCCATGGTGATTCAGGAGGCGATTAAGGAGAATCGTGTGGAGGTTTTTTATCAGCCGATTTATTCTACCTCAGAGAAGCGTTATGTATCTGCGGAGGCATTGATGAGAATCCGCAAGACGGACGGAAGTATTCTTCCGCCCGGAGAATTCATTCCCGTAGCTGAGGCAAACGGCATGATATTACAGCTGGACGAGATTGTATTTAGAAAGGTCTGTGAGTTTATCCGCAAGGAACGACTGAGAGAAAAGGGGATTCATTATCTGGAGGTCAACCTTTCGGCAGTACAGACAAGTAAATCCTATCTGGCAGACGAGTACATACAGATCATGAGGGAAGTGGGGGTAGACCCCAAAATGATTAACCTGGAGATTACGGAGTCGGCGGCAATCAACTCCAAGGATACCCTGCTTGCCAATATGGAGAAGCTCAGTGCTTATGGCGTGAGATTTTCGCTGGATGATTTCGGAACAGGTTATTCCAACCTGAACTATATTATGGAGCTGCCTGTGCAGGTGGTTAAGTTCGACAGACAGATGACCAATTCCTATTTTGAGAATGAAAAGAGCCGGCTGATTATGGAGGCGGCGATTGAAATGATTAAGGCTGTTGACATGAATATTGTGTCGGAGGGTGTAGAGACCAAGGAACAGCTGGAAGAACTGGAAAGGGTAGATATCAATTTTATTCAGGGCTTTTATTTCTCAAAGCCTGTGCCCGGAAACGAATTTATACAAAAGCTGGAGAAACAAAACTTCTGAGAAATTGTCTCAGAAGTTTTTGTTTGTAGTTTACTGTTATTTTGGGGATGTTTTCATCTGGCTTTTCATCGGGCGCGAATTACTCTTGACATTTTGTGCTGATATGTCATATAATTGTGCAGTATCACGGGGTGTGGCTCAGCTTGGCTAGAGCGCCTGGTTTGGGACCAGGAGGTCCAGGGTTCGAATCCCTGTACCCCGATGGATGGTGCGATTTATTGAAATGTTGTTTTTTATGGAAAAGTATTGACAATTCGTAAAGAATAAGATACAATAGGCATCGTCGGTTTGTTTGTGGACTGATTTTTGTGTGTCCGTAGCTCAGCTGGATAGAGCAACGGCCTTCTAAGCCGTGGGTCGGGGGT
>JBJENR010000058.1:0-52708 GCA_051880315.1 Acetatifactor sp. | reverse complement strand
AGAGGGTATTTTAGGTGAAGATGAGATTGATAAATATGTTGAATTGGAAATTGAAGAAGAACAGAAAGTATTATTGGCGCGAAATGAAATGGTTGATGTTCTGAATTATGCAAAAAAGAAGGGAAAAATCATTTGTTGTACTTCTGATATGTATATACCAGGAAAATTTTTAAAAAACATATTGGTTAAAAAAGGAATACACGGTATAGATGAAATATTTGTGTCTTGTGATTATGGTAAATCAAAGTGTAATGGATTATATGAGGTTCTCAAGGAAAAGTTTCCGGAAAAGGTAATAATACATATTGGTGATAATTACGATGCAGACATTATATGTGCTGAAAGATATGGAATTCAAGATACTTTTAGAATTTCATCAATTTATCAAATGGTTATTGATTCCCAAATAAGTAACATTTTAAATTGTGCAATATCACTAGCAGATAGAAACGCAATAGGTCCTTATGTGGCTCACGCTTTTAACAATCCATTTTTGTTTGCAAATACAAGTGGAAAAGTACAAATAGAAAGTTGTTACGAACTTGGATATTACTATATAGAACCCATAATAGAGGTATTCTTGTTATGGATGCTAAATACTGCAGAGAATGAGAATGTTCAACAGTTGTTACTAGGTTCTAGGGATGGATGGTTAATCAAAGAACTTCTAGATATTTATCAAGAAAAAGAAATTTTAGCATTTGAATATGAGTATTTTTATGCTTCTAGAGCAGCATGTACGATGTCAGGTATCCAAACAAATGAGGACATTAGGTATGCGGCTTCGCTTGCGTTTGATGGACCTTTAGAATTAATGCTTTCAAAGAGATTTTTGTTAGATTTGAAAGACATACATATGAGAAAAGATTGCGAAGATGATGAACAGTATCTGGCAAGACATTATTCTGCTATTTTGAAAAAAGTGGATGCCTGTAAAAGTAACTATATAAAGTATGCTAGTAATATTATAAAGAAGGAAAAAAGGATTGGTTTCTTTGATTTTGTATCATCAGGAACCTGTCAATTATGGCTTGAAAAAATTATAGGCACGACAATGAACGGACTATATTTTGCAAGGAATTACGATGAATATAAGTCTCACTTGAGGGTGAATTCATTATTAAAACCAGCTTTTGTGTATGAAAAACCAAGTAAGCTATATAAAGATTATGTGTTTTTAGAAAATATTCTTACTTCTCCAGAACCAACACTAAGTGGATTTGATGATAATGGTTCACCGATGTTTGTGGCTGAAACAAGAGGAGCCGAACAGCTTAGTCAATTAGATGAGATACATAAAGGAATCAAAGAGGCATTTTCAACAAGATTAAAAGATGCAGATCTCATGAGTAATATAAAAATTGCAGAGGAAATTATGGATTATGTAAGACCAGAATATTCAATTATTAGGTTTGATTTCTTTAAGGAAAATTCGCTTAAGGATGAATTTTGCAATCGCATATTTGACCTACAGCTGGTACTAGAGAACAGCGAATAATAAGAGGAGATGTTTTTGTGGAGAAACTATCAGAGATTTCGAGAGAAGTTTTAAATAATATACTTAACTATAACGAAGATCATTATGAGCGTATTGATAGAATTTGTAACCAATATTCATTAATGCCTAAAACAGAAAGGAAATTTGTTCATGGAATGCTCTCATTTTTTAGACCCAAGCGCGTATTGGAATTGGGAGTCGCTTTGGGAGGTGGAAGTCTTGTGATTTTAAATGCTATAAATAGCTTTGAGTCAAAATTGATTTCCGTAGATATAGAGGAGAAGT
Source organism: Acetatifactor sp. (assembly GCA_051880315.1). Classification (GTDB taxonomy): domain Bacteria; phylum Bacillota; class Clostridia; order Lachnospirales; family Lachnospiraceae; genus Acetatifactor. Next base: position 50,925 of record JBJENR010000058.1, on the reverse strand, counting down.
ATGTTAACGATACTAGATACGAGGTTGGACATATTGTAAAGAATAGTAGTTCGATAGTTAATTTGGAACAGTGGGAGCTATATACGGGCGTTGATGTATCTGAGATTATAACTAAGCAAAACGAAAAATTTGATTTTGTAGTGATAGACACTGCGCATATACATCCAATAGAAAGTTTAAATTTTTTATCAATAATGCCTTTTTTAACTGATGATGCAATAGTACTTATTCAAGATATTTCTTTATATGCAATGTGCTTACATTTGCATGGATTTTGGCATGTCCCGCTAAGTGAAGGTGTTAAAGTTAGAAATGCTTCAAAACTTTTGTATGACACTTTAGTTGGGGATAAGTATAATTTACCCTTTTCAGCTTATTCAGAGGACGATAAAAAGCAATGGAACATAGAATTTAGCAATATGGGGGTCATCCAAATTAACGAAGACACAAAAAAGTATATTGGCAATCTATTTTCAATGTTGGAGTATCCTTGGGGAATTTATCCCATTGGGCTTAGAAATATAAGTAATATTATAAAACAATATTATTCAGAAGAACATTACACTAGTTTTAAGTTCGCTATGAATAGAAATTTAAGGCTTTTGTATCATAAACTATATGCGTATTCCCTTACGGAAAATGAGATAGATTTTAATACTTACTCGAAAATTATTTTTTATGGAGCTGGCGAGTGCTTAAAACATTATTTATGCGAAAAACAGATAATGGTGTTTCCAGATGAAATTTGGGACATTAGGGCAAAAGAAATCAATCTTAGTATCCCTGAGTGGTTAGAGGGATATGAAATAACAGAACCGCACTTTTCTTTGTGTGGAGATTGTCTGATTGTTATATTTGCTGATATTAATAATAACCAAGCGGCAGCAAAGGAGATGCATAACATATGTATGGAGCATGGACTAGAAAATATAATGTATGCTGAAGACTTGTACAAGATGTTTGGTTAGGGGGATAATAGATGGACTTGATATATAATGAATCAGATTTTGCTGATATTTTTTTAGTTGCTTTGACTAAAATATCAGATGAAACAATCATAGGACTACAGTATAACTCAAATAGAATTTATGAAATGGATTTGACTACCAATCGTATACATTTCTTTATGGAAATTCCAATTGAGCAAGAAAAAATGTTTAAACTTTACCAAACTGCAATATTGCACGATGGTAAGATATATTATTTACCATTTAACTGTTCTGCTATGGCTATTTTTGATATTCAATCAAGTGAAATTAAAATGATAAACCTTCCAGAACTCTCTACATGCGATAAAGGCAGGATTATAAATGGATATATAAATGGCAACATATTAACTATGATACCTTATGCGTGTGGATTAATTATACAATTTGATTTAAATATAGAACAAATTGTAAAAGTGTGTGATATTAGAAATAAAATATCATGTGATGATTTATTTTGTTCGTTCGTAGTAAAAGAGGATGGGACGTTAATATTACCATCTATGTCGTCCAATAAACTTTTGTTTGTAAACCCACATAAGGATGTGATTAATGTAAAAGAATTGTCAAGTAAAAATGATTGTTATGCTGGAATAGTAATGTATGAAGATGTTATATGGCTTGCTTTAAAAAATCGATTTGGATTCTTGAAATATGATATGAAAATAGAACAGTGTGAGATAATTGATATGCCACCAGATGAATTTGTTTTTGAAGGTGGAAGTTGTTTTGACGCAAAAAATATATTTCAAACTGACGATAAGATGATTTGTATGCCTGGAAACGCAAATTGTGCAATTGAAGTTAATTTAAAATCGCATAAGGCTGTAGAGATTAAAAAATTACGAGCTTTATGTAATGCAGTAGAAATAGATAAAAACAGGTACATATTTGATGGTAATTGTACAGATGGTGATATTAAATACTTATGTTATCAAAATCTGGGTTTGCTTGAATATAATCTTAAGACTGAAGAATCTAATATGCATTTATTTAGAGTAGATGCAACTAGCGATTGCTTGAAATTTCTTATTAAAAAGATGCAAGATTTATAGGTGGTATATGAGTATGGAGATGTTCAATAGTAATGATAATTCAAGGACAATATTGATTTATAATAAGGATTTTCATCAACAGGATTCTATAACATTCGCTGAATGCTTAAGTATGAAAGTGGAAGAAATTTATAATATATTTTGCACGAAGAGATATAGGGGGAACACTGGTACTTATCTGATGACTGATACTTTAGCAAAGTTATTAGATGCAAAATGGGTATACCCATATGATTTTGATTCAATGAATGAATCGAGTATAAAGTCTATCGTTACAAATGCGTTTCATTGTATGTCTCCAAGATTTGTTTTTGATCGGGAATATTGGCAAAAAGTATTAGATTTAGGTGTGAAAATTGTACCAATGACATGCGGTTTTAGGTATCATGAAGAAGATAGTTTTTTTCTTACTAAAGATATGATTTACATATTGAAGCAGATTAGCGAAAGAAATGAAATTGGCGTAAGAGGTGAACGTGCTGCAACTATTTTGGAATCATATGGCATAAAAAATATAAGAATTGTGGGATGTCATAGCCTTTTCTATCATAATAACAGGAACTTTCAAATAGAAAAAAGAGATAGATATGAGATTCATAGGTTAAATTTTAATTTTAATCAATGTTATGCAGATTTTTTTCAGTCGCACGTTGATTTTTGTAATACTTCAGCAAATTTATTCAACTATGTTTTGGAGGTATTTGAAAGGAAAATAATCGATATTAAGTATTCTTTACAAACATCGTTTATGAAGGAGTGGATGGGGTATAACAATTTTTCAAATTGGGAAAGGGTAAGAGAATTTGTAACTAATTGTGGAACGTATTATTTCTCTGTGGATGATTGGATTTATGGTATTAGAGATTGTGATTTTTCTATAGGCACTCAATTTCATGGAACTATTGCGGCTTTACAAGCTGGTATTCCATCATTGATATTTGCAATAGATGACAGAGTACGGGAATTGTGTAAAGTTCATTATATACCATGCATTGATATAAAAAAGTTCGATAAATCAAAACCTATAATTGAATATTATAAAGAAACAGATTATGAGAAGTTTAACAGGGAATATTCGAAGTTGTATGATAATTTTTGCGATTATTGTAAGGTTAACGATGTAGATTTGAGGTGAAAATGATGCAGGTAATAATATATGGGGCAGGAAAAAATGCTTATAAACTGTGGGGGGATACTGACAAAACTTCTAAAGAAATGCAGGAAATATTTAGCAACGCGGTAGCATTTGTTGACAGTGATAGTAATAAAATTGGAAGCAATTATATGGGGCTTCCGGTGATGCAACTTAATGACGCAGTAAAAAAATATCCTAATGCCTATGTTTACATATCTGTTTGGTTTTCAGAAGAAATCTATTCGGAGATACTTAATGATTTGTTATTGGCGGGTGTAGATGGGAAAAAAATTATCAATTGTAGAAAAACTTGTGATTATCTAGAAAAGTTTTTAGTGTGTGGATATCATGAGGGAGCATTTGGCGGAAAAGCTGGGTGTGATATAGGTGATCATAGTTTAAAACCATGTTGCTCAGATTATGGAAAAAATCAAGTTGACTATGTTCCAATTATTAATAATAACTTGGAACAGGCATTTTTGAAATATATAGAAATGAGATACAACTTATTAGAATCACTACAGAGTAATACTAAATGTTGCTGTTCAGATTGTAAGTTTATTCATGTCACAAATCAACCAATAAGTCACAATTTTTCATATGTGATATTTAATGAATTGGGAAGGTGTAATTCTAAATGTATATATTGTAATTTCCAAGAGCGCTTAGGAAGAGATACCTCAACAGATGCTGACATTGTAGAATTACAACATATAATTGAAAGGCATGGATATTGGAGTGAGGATTGTATAGTGGAGTTATGTAATGGTGAGATTACTATACATCCAGATAAAAAGAATATATATAGAGCATTAGAGAATTGTAAAGTTATGTTTTTGACAAATGCAATTATATATGACGAAGAGATTGAACGAAGAATGAAAGAAGGAACTGCGTCATTAAATGTAAGTATTGATGCTGGTACAAGGGAAACATTTCATGAAATAAAAGGAATAGATGCATTTGACCGTGTTGTGAATAATTTAAGTATGTATTCTCATCAGAGAAGAGGGATATTTAATTTAAAATATATTCTACTCCCTGGAATAAATGATAACGATAAGGATATTGATGGTTTTGTGATGTTATGTAAGAGATTAGACGTAAGCATGGCTCATATTTCATGTAATTTATGTTTAAATTTTGAAGATTATTATAATGAAAAAATGATTAATGCAATTAAGAGATTAGTGAATTCTTTAAAAAAAGAAAACATAGAATATGAGATTTATTCTGAAGGAATTATAGAACGACTATTGAAAAGTGAGGGGCAAGATGAGTAGCATTCCGAATATATTAATTGGAAAAGAAGGATTGCCATTAGCGTTATATGGATTAGGAACAGAGTCTGAAAGGTTATTAAAGCAGTTGCCAACAGAGTACAATATAGTTGGTCTTTTAGATGGATTTAGAACAAATGGCGAACTTTATGGCAAGAGAATAATAACAATAGATGAAGCAATTGAAATTGGTGTTAGTCTAATCATTGTTGTGGCAAGGCCAGGCTCTTGTAAAGCTATTGCAAAAAGAATAGCGCAAAAGTGTATTGAAAACAATATAAAAGTATTCGATATACGAGGTAAAGATTTGCTCAATTGTACGCGTGACATATTTTCGAAGGAAAAAATGCGTATTTTCTTAAAAGATATATTTATATCTACAACGAATGAGACTGATAAAATTAAAGTGAAGTTATTTGGCAATAAGCTAAAGAATACTCAGATAGATACTGAGGGGGATGGCAATGTGGTTGTTCGGGATGCTTATGATATTGGATATCTATTTTGTGGACCGATTATTACTGATTTTGTGCTCTGGTTAAATGAGAGTGTGAAAGCAAAAGGCATACCCAATGTGTTTTTTTGCGCCAGAGACGGATATCTTCTAAAACAGTTATATGAATTGCTGGAAGATAAAAAAAATGTGGTTTATTTTTATACATCAAGAATGGCTGCGATAAGAGCTGGAGTAGAATCAATAGCCGATATTCAATATGTAGACAGTATGAAATTTAGTGGTTCATTAAGTGAAAATCTTGCAGAGCGATTTGGAATACTTATAAATGAAATACCATCAGAAGCGACAATATTGGATTATGCAGATATCATACTAGATAAAGCTCAAAATGTGCGACTAGGTTATAAAAAATATATTGAACACCTTAAGATAGAAAATGGCGATATTGGATTGGTTGATTTTGTGGCCAAAGGAACTACACAATTCTTCACTCAGAGACTAATGAACAATCATTTTATTGGATTTTATTTCATGCAATTAGAACCTGAATTTATGAAAGACAAGAAATTAGACATAATTTCGTTCTATACAACTAAAGAGCTAGATGATAGTGCCGTTTTTGATAATTATTACATATTAGAAACAGTACTAACTTCTGAAGAAGCTTCAGCAGTAGAGTTTTCTGAATTGGGGGAGGTCATTTTTGCTGATGAAACAAGAAAAATTAAAGATATTGATTGTTTCAAGAGAGCACAAAGAGGTATTATTGATTATTTTAAGGAATATTTATATCTATCATCAGGAAAGGATATGAGGATTAATAAACAATTAGATGAGGTATTTCTAAAGCTTATTCATAATGTTGAAATTTTGGATAGGGATTTTGTGGAATTAATTGTTGAAGATTCTTTTTTTCATAGGATGACAGATATAGCAGATATATTATTATAGTTTTCCCTACTGGTTTCAAAACACTTGATGACGATAGCGCCAAAGTGTGGTATAATATTTCAATATATACTTGAATTACGTTGAAGGAACTACGGGGAATGAAGGAATAAGTGGCAGGAGGGTTACATATGAACGGAAATGTGGTGCCTTTTTATGACAACTGGACGTTTCTGAGGACGGAGCTGAATACTACCATGGGGGAGTTGGAGCGCCAGAAGACCAGGTTTGTCCCGGTGGAGTTGCCTCATGACTGGCTGATTTATGATGCAAAGAATCTTTACAGAGATGGCTGTGGCTGGTATAAAAAGGAGTTTGAGGTTTCCACGGGAGAGATTGATGATCTGGGGAAGCGGTTGGATTTTGGGGGTAATGCACAGGCAGAAACGGAGAAGAATACCGGTGCGGCGTCCGGACAGACAGGGTCTGAAAGGATAGTGGCACGCATCAACCGCGGAGAGAGGGTGATCCTCAGATTTGACGGTGTTTATATGGATTCCACAGTTTTTGTCAACGGCAAAAAGATTGGGGATTGGAAGTATGGGTACTCCACCTTTGACATGGATGTGACGGGAGCGCTCCGTCAGGGGAGAAATGAGGTCATTGTGGAGGTGCGGCATCAGTCCCCCAACAGCAGATGGTATTCCGGCGCCGGCATTTATCGTAAGGTGTGGCTGAAGGTGTGTCCGGTGGTGTATCTTCCTCTGGACGGAACCTATGTTACCACCGCAAAGTGCGCGGAGGGCTTTCGTCTGGAAGCGGAGACGGAGGTGGCAGGAAAGCTGGATTCCGATGTGGGCTGCAGATTCCGGCTGTGGAAGGACGGAGAGGAAGTAGCTGATCTCGGCTGGCAGCCGGTGAGGAATGACAAGGGAGCAGAGAATGTTCCTGGTAGTGGGACTGTGCAGAATGTCAAAGAAGCTGCGGGAAAGGCAGCTGTTCAGGCAGTCATTCCGAACCCTGTGCTCTGGGATATCGAGAATCCTCAGTGTTATAAGTTGAAGGTAGAGCTCTGCCGCCGGGGCAGGGAAGACATGGTGATTGACAGTCAGGAGATTACGCTGGGATTCCGGACCATGGAATTTACCACGGATAAGGGCTTTTTCCTGAACGGACGTCATGTGAAGGTGCATGGTGTCTGCGAGCATCATGACCTGGGCTGTCTGGGAGCGGCTTTTCATGTGCCTGCTATGGAGCGCAAGATTAAGATGCTGAAGAAGATGGGGGTTAATGCCATCCGTACCAGTCACAATATGCCGGCTCCGGAGCTGATGGAGCTTGCGGACAGGATGGGCGTCTTGATTTTGAGCGAAGCCTTTGACATGTGGGAGAGATCCAAGACAGAGTATGACTACGGCAGATTCTTCAAGGAATGGTGCGAGACAGATGTGCGCAGCTGGATACGCAGAGACAGGAATCATCCCAGTCTTCTGCTCTGGTCCATAGGGAATGAAATTTATGACACCCATGCGGACGAGCATGGGCAGGAGATTACCGGGAGACTGGTGAAGGCTGTGAGGGAGCATGACCCGAAGCAGAACGCCGGGATTACCATCGGTTCCAACTACATGCCTTGGGAGAATGCCCAGAAATGTGCTGACATTGTGAAGATGGCCGGATATAACTATGGCGAGCGCTGCTATGAGGAGCATCACAGGGAGCATCCGGACTGGGTAATGTACGGCAGTGAGACGGCTTCTGTGGTACAGAGCCGCGGGATTTATCATTTTCCCCTGAAGCAGTCGGTGTTGTCGGATGAGGATGAGCAGTGTTCCTCTCTGGGTAATTCAGATACCAGCTGGGGGGCAAAGAGCTGGGAGAAATGTATCACGGATGACAGAGACCCGGAATATATCTGGGGACAGTTCATCTGGACCGGTTTTGACTATATCGGGGAGCCCACCCCTTATCACACCAAGAATTCCTATTTCGGACAGATTGACACGGCAGGTTTTCCCAAGGATTCCTACTATGTGTTCCAGGCGGAGTGGACGGATGTAAAGAAAGCGCCGATGGTACACCTTTTCCCTTACTGGGATTTCAATCCAGGGCAGCTGATTGATGTGAGAGCCTGTACCAATGCGCCCAGGGTGGAGTTGTTTGTAAACGGCGTGTCCAAGGGAATGCAGACCATCGATCATGAACATGGACTGACCCTTCTGGGATATTGGCAGGTGCCTTATGAGCCGGGAACCATTACTGCAGTGGCTTATGACGAGGACGGTAAGGAGCTTGCCAGGGACAGCCACAGCTCCTTCGGAGACAGCAGGAAGCTGGTTCTCACCGCAGACAAAGAGGTGATGAGGGCAGAGGAAGAGGATATGTGCTTCGTAGAGATTTCCACAGTGGACGAGCAGGGAAATGCGGTGGAAAATGCGGCGGATTATGTGAAAGCCGAGCTTACCGGTCCGGGCAGAATCTTAGGCATGGACAACGGCGACAGCACAGATTATGACGACTATAAGACAACGGTGAGAAAGCTATTTTCGGGAAAGCTGCTGGTGGTGGTTGGAAGTACGGGAGAAGCCGGGGAGATTAAGCTTACCGTATCCGGCAGAAATCTGGAGAGTGCCGAGCTAAGTATAGCTGTCACCGAGCCTGTGGAAGAAGCGAAGCAGCCGGTGGTAAGGCAGAGGTATCTGGAGGACTGCAGAAAGTTGAAAAAGGCGGAACTGCCTGAGAGAATTCCTGTCCGTAAGCTGGAAATCCGAACCCTGGACGGTCAGACCTTTAGCCCAGAAAAGAGGGAAATTATGGTGGAGGCAGTGCTGTATCCGAAGGATACCACGGACCGCAGGCTTGTCTGGAAGACCGTGACTGCGGCGGGGATTGATGCCAACTATGCAAGGGTTGAGCCCGTGGAGGATGCCCAGGGCAGAAACCTGGCAAAGGTGACTGCACTGGGGGACGGCGAAGTATATGTCAGATGTCTTGCGGGAAATGAGGAGAAGACCGTATTGATTTCTCACCTGGAATTCCGGGCGGAGGGACTGGGTCAAGCCTATCTCAATCCTTATGAATTTGTGTCTGCGGGACTGTTTACCGAGGCCATCGGGGATATCGGAAACGGGAACGATAAGGGAATCGCTACCGCCCGGGATGGAGAAAGCGGTGTGGTATTTTCCGGTGTGGACTTCGGAGAGTATGGCTCGGATGAGATTACCCTTCCCGTTTTTGCACTGTCCGGTGAACCCTGCAGGATTGAGTTCTGGCTTGGTAAGGCAGGGGAGAAGGACAGCAGACTGCTGGATACGCTCATCTATCAGAAGCCTACCATCTGGAACGTATATCAGGAGGAAACCTACAGGCTTCCGGAACGTCTGAAGGGAGTTACGACCTTTTCCCTGATGCTGAAGGAAAAGATTCATCTCAAGGGGTTCTGTTTTAAGAAGCAGGAAAAAGCATATGGGAAGCTGTATGGGGGTGAGGCTGACGCTATTTATGGTGACAGCTTCCGCCCGGATGGCAATGTGATAGGGGGTATTGGTAATAACGTTACCATAGTGTATGAGAACATGGATTTTGGTCAGGAGGGAGCTTCCGCTGTCACCATCTGCGGCACCACCCCCCTGAAGACCAACACGATTCATCTTCTTTTTACCGACAAAAACGGCAATAAGGAGAACCGTATTCTGGAGTTTCAGGGAACGGGAAGCACAGAGTGCAGCGCTCAGAGATTTTCCATCGATAAAATATCCGGCAGCGGAAAAATTGAGCTTGTGTTCCTGCCGGGCTGCAATTTTGATTTGGAGTCTTTACAGTTTTCCTGAAATACATTGTTAAAAACCCCCAAATTATGCTACAATAAGCCTTAGCGGCGGGAGAGTTTTCCTGCTGTCTAAGGCTTTGATTGGAGATAGAAGAATATGCTGCATTTTTTATTGCCTGATACTTATGATTCTCTGCTGGCATTGACAGGTATTATTTTTGCTTTTGCTGTCACTTTGTTTTTTACGGGTAAGCTCCAGGGGCTGTTGCCCAAGGACGCGGGAAGGGAATTCGCCCATGACGGCAAGCTTTCTGCCGGAAAGCCCAGAGGAGCCGGTATTATTTTTGTACTCTGCTATGTGGCAGCGGCACTTCTTTTTGTACCGCTCAATGCAGAGCTGGTGATTTATCTGATTCTGACGGTAATCTGCATGATGACAGGTTATATGGATGATGCCTCAAAGATGCCCTGGGGTGAATACAAGAAGGGATTTCTGGATTTGTGCGTGGCTGCCCTGGTGGCGATGACATATCTGAAGTATAATTCCAATACCATAGAGCTGGCATTGTTTCATGTGGAAATTACCATTCCCAAGACGCTTTTTGCCATTCTCATCGTGATTCTTGTGTGGACTTCCGTGAACGTGACGAACTGTGCGGACGGTGTGGACGGGCTGTCGGGTACCCTTACGATTATCACCATCATGACTGTCTATATGGTGGACAGGGTGGCAGGAAAGGATGATTGTTCCTATCTGATTCTTCTGTTTGCGGTATGTATTCTGGGATATCTCTGGTACAACGCGACGCCCAGCAAGCTGATGATGGGAGATGCAGGATCTAGGTCCATGGGACTGTTTATCAGTATTGTGATTTTGAAAACGGGTTATCCCCTGTTGTATATCCCTGTTGCCCTGGTATTGCTTCTGGACGGCGGCTTAGGTCTGGTTAAGGTGGCGTTGCTTCGTTTCCTGAAAATCAGAATTCTCAAAAATGTCAGAACGCCGTTGCACGATCATGTGCGCAAAATCTGGGGCTGGTCCAATACCCAGACAGTGTATCGTTTTGCCATAATTCAGATAATTCTGGCTGTGGCTGTGGTCTATGGAATTCAGGTGTGAGAAAATAGGGCTGGATATGAGGAATTAAGCGTGTATAGGCGAGCATCGTTCGAGTAATAGGGAGGAAGATGGAAATGTATGATGAACTGACACCCGGTGATATCAAAAAAATGGAAGAGGAAATAGAGTACCGCAAGCTGGTGGTGCGTCCCAAGGCTCTGGAGGATGTTAAGGAAGCCAGGGCACACGGGGACCTGAGTGAGAATTTTGAATATCATGCCGCAAAGAAGTATAAGAACCAGAACGAAAGCCGTATCCGATATCTGGAGAGAATGATTAAGACAGCAAGGGTGATTTCGGAGGATTCTGCGGAGGATGAGGTGGGAATCAACAATACCGTCACCGTGGAATTTCTGGACGATGGTTCTGTGGAAACCTATAAAATTGTCACCACAGTTCGAGGAAATTCACTGGAGAATCTCATCAGCAACGAAAGCCCTCTGGGTAAGGCTCTGCTTGGGAAAAAGATAGGTCAGACCGCTCATGTGCAGGTCAACGAAGCAATCGGCTATGATGTGAAGATTACCGGTCTGGATAAGACAGCGGATGAAGGAAATGACAAGATAAGGAGTTTTTAGATGAAAAAGTATCTGCTCTTTGATCTGGATGGGACGCTGACGGATCCCAAGGTGGGCATTTGTACCTGTGTACAGTATGCGCTGAAGGCTATGGGGATTGATGAGCCCGATTTGGACAAGCTGGAGCCTTTTATCGGACCACCGCTGAAGGATAGCTTTATGGAGTTTTATCATATGAGCAGCGACCGGGCGGAAGAAGCGATTGTAAAGTACCGCGAGCGTTTTGCGGATAAGGGAATCTTTGAGAATAAGGTGTATGAGGGGATACCGGAGATGCTGAAGGCTCTGCAGGCCCAGGGGATGCTGCTGGCGGTTGCCTCCAGCAAGCCGGAGGTGTATGTGGAGCGGATTCTGGAGCATTTCGGGATTCGCAAGTATTTCAAGGCTGTGGTGGGAAGTGAACTGGATGGCACCAGAGTCAACAAGGATGAAGTGATTGACGAGGCTCTGCGGCGACTCTTCGACGGCAAGCGGGTGGAAAAGGAGCTTGTGTATATGATCGGGGATCGCCGTTTTGACATGGAGGGGGCAAGGGCTCACGGCATAGAGAGTGTGGGCGTCACCTACGGTTACGGCAATATGGAGGAGCTACGGGAGGCAAAGGCGGATTATATCGTTCGTTCCGTGGCGGAGTTGAAGAGTTTTCTGCTTCGAGGAAAACAGGATCCCCCAAAAGGCCTGAACATGAGGAGCGTAAGGCAGGTGGTTCTTCCCTTTCTGATGTTTATGGTTGTCAGGAGCTTTGTGGTAATCCTGGCAATGCAGCTTGCTCTGATGTCCGGAGGCAGGATTGCAGGAATAGAGGTATTGACCTACGATGACAGCGGGGAATGGACAGGCTTTACCGGAAATGCTTCTGCAGTCGTACAGATACTTGGATTTCTCGCCGGAGCAGCTGTCATCATTAAAAGTGCCAGGGCAAGAATAGAGCAGGCCGCGGAGGATGACAGACTGCTGCATCTAAAAGCGGAGCCGGCAAAGAATTATGTGTTTTTAGGCATTGCGGTGCTGGGGGCAATGTTTGGACTGAATCTCCTGTTGGAATTGACGGGAATTCTGGAGAGTTCGACACAGTACCAGGCGGTTCAGGCGGGGCAGCAGATGGTTTCGTTCCTGCCGGGGCTCGTATTGTATGCGCTGGTTTCCCCTTTGGCAGAGGAACTGCTCTTTCGGGGAATTATATATAATTGCCTGAAGAGGTGTATGGGGGCTATGGCGGCAATGCTGACGGCTGCACTTCTTTTCGGCGCTTATCACGGTAATTCCGTACAGATGATTTATGGATTTCTCATGGGCTGTCTGTTTATTTACGGATATGAATATTTCGGGGATTTCAAGGTTCCTGTGGCCATGCACAGCTTTGTGAATATGCTTACCTTCTGTCTGGGATGTCTGACTGAGCCACTGACAAAGCTTGTGTGCTGGCCGGTGTGCATTGTGTCGCTGGCAGCGGCAGTGACAGGGCTGGTGTTTCTGGGACGGCAGAAGAAAGTACTGGTGTGAGAGTGGGGAAATGAGTGCTTCTTGAGGTGATTTCTCACGTGTGAGGTATATCAGCGACTCATCATGGATACGATGGCATCTAAGGAAAACTATGTGATAGTCAGAGCCTATCAGAATGGCGGATTTTATTATTTGATGAACAAAACCAGACAGCTATGCATAAATTCCGACATCGAGCTGAAAAATATAAAATATTCTAATAATCTGACAATTTAACAAAAAGTTCTTATTTACAAATAGAAGAAAAGGGTGTATATTGTTTTCAAACGAAAGCGCAATGGAGCGTACAAAGCTTCATTGCGCTCTTTTTTTGTTGGCGAGGAAGAAGAAACAGAGCAAAAGAGAGCAAAACAGGCTTCGCCTCGAGAAACATTGCGTAAAAACATCGCAATGTTTGTTTTGTGGGAAAGGAGAACAGATATGTTTGACGTGAAAAAGGAAGTTCCTACAGCGCCTCTGTACAGGGAAGTGTTTGAACACGACAACTGTGGTATCGGTGCCTGCGTAAATATCAGGGGTGAGAAGAGCCGAGAGACAGTGGAGAATGCGCTGAAGATTGTGGAGAACCTGGAGCACAGGGCAGGTAAGGATGCAGAGGGTAAGACCGGTGACGGTGTGGGAATTCTGACCCAGATTCCCCATAAGTTTTTTACGAGAGTGACAAAGCCTCTGGGGATTCAGCTTGGCAAGGAGAGAGAGTATGGCGTGGGGATGTTTTTCTTTCCCCAGGACGAGTTGCGCAGAAATCAGGCGAGAAAGATGTTTGAAATCATCGTAGAGAAAGAAGGCTTGGAGTTCCTTGGCTGGCGTGAGGTTCCTACCTTTCCCAATGTTCTGGGGCATAAGGCAGTGGAATGTATGCCTCATATCATGCAGGGATTTGTAAAGAAGCCTGGGGATGTGGAGAAGGGGCTTGCCTTTGACCGCAGACTTTATATTGCCCGCAGACTGTTCGAACAGTCCACAGAGGACACCTATGTGGTATCCTTTTCCAGCAGAACCATCGTGTATAAGGGGATGTTTCTGGTCGGACAGCTTCGCACTTTTTTTGCCGACCTGCAGAGTGAGGATTATGTATCTGCCATTGCCATGGTGCATTCCAGATTTTCCACCAATACAAATCCCAGCTGGGAGAGAGCTCATCCCAACCGCCTGATGGTACACAACGGAGAGATTAACACCATCCGCGGTAATGCGGACAAGATGTTGGCGCGGGAGGAAAACATGGAGTCCGAGTATCTGAAAGGTCAGATGCACAAGATTCTGCCGGCTATCAGCAAAACAGGTTCCGATTCCGCCATGCTGGACAATACTCTGGAATTTCTGGTGATGAGCGGCATGGATCTGCCTCTTGCTGTGATGATTGCCATTCCCGAGCCCTGGGCGAATAACAAGGCTATGTCCCAGACCAAGAGAGATTTTTACCAGTATTATGCCACCATGATGGAGCCCTGGGACGGCCCCGCATCCATTCTGTTCTCCGACGGAGACATCATGGGTGCCGTGCTGGATAGAAACGGCTTGCGTCCTTCCAGATATATGATTACGGACAATGACACTTTGATTCTTTCCTCAGAAGTGGGTGTGCTGGATATTGACCCTACCAGGATTAAGGTGAAGGAGCGGCTTCGTCCCGGCAAGATGCTTCTGGTGGATACCGTGCAGGGCAAGGTGATTTCCGATGAGGAATTAAAGGAAAAATATGCTTCCCGTCAGCCCTACGGCGAATGGCTGGACAGTAACCTGGTATTTTTGAAGGATTTGAATATCCCTAACCAGAGGGTGCCAGAGTATACCGACGAGGAGCGTCAGCGGATGCAGAAGGCCTTCGGCTATACCTATGATGAGCTGAAGCAGAGCATTCTTCCCATGGCAAAAAACGGAGGAGAGGCCATTGCAGCCATGGGCGTGGACACACCCCTGCCGGTGCTGAGCCGGACCTACCATCCGTTATTCCATTATTTCAAGCAGTTGTTTGCACAGGTGACAAATCCGCCTATTGATGCAATCCGTGAGGAAATCGTAACCTCCACCACGGTGTACATCGGTACTGAGGGAAATATCCTGCAGGAGACGCCGAAGAACTGCAACGTATTGCGGGTAAACAATCCGATTCTGACCAACACGGACCTTTTGAAGATTAAGAATATGAAGGCGGAAGGGTTTAAGGTGGAGGTTGTCCCCATCACTTATTATAAGAACACCAGTCTGGAGCGCGCCATTGACAGACTTTTCGTGGAGGTGGACCGGGCATACAGGGACGGGGTGAATATCCTGATTCTGTCCGACAGAGGCGTGGACGAGAACCATGTCCCCATTCCTTCCCTGCTGGCAGTATCCGCGTTGAACCAGTATCTGGTGCGCACCAAGAAGAGAACCCGTGTGGCATTGATTCTGGAGTCCGGCGAGCCAAGAGAGGTGCATCATTTTGCAACACTTCTGGGCTATGGTGCCTGTGCCATCAATCCCTATCTGGCCCAGGATTCCATCAAGGAGCTCATTGATAATCACATGCTGGACAAGGATTATTATGCAGCGGTAAATGATTACAACAATGCTGTACTTCACGGTATTGTAAAGATTGCATCTAAGATGGGTATCAGTACCATCCAGTCCTATCAGGGCTCCCAGATTTTTGAGGCAATCGGAATTGACAAGGATGTGATAAGCAAATATTTCAGCAATACTGTTTGCCGTGTGGGCGGTATTACCTTAAAGGATATTGAGAAGCAGGTGGATGAGCTGCACTCTATGGCTTTTGACCCTCTGGGACTTGGAAATGACCTGACACTGGAAAGTCCGGGGCATCACAAGATGCGCAGCGGCGGCGACGAACACCTCTACAATCCTGCCACCATTCATATGCTGCAGGAATCCACGAGGCGGGGGGATTATAGTCTCTTCAAGCAGTATACGGCAATGGTCAACGATGAGACCTCTGTGAAAAACCTGCGCGGCCTGATGGATTTCAATTATCCAAAGAAGGGTGTGGCGCTGGAGGAGGTGGAGCCTGTAGAGTCCATTGTGACCAGATTTAAGACCGGTGCAATGTCCTACGGTTCTATTTCAAAGGAAGCACATGAGACTATGGCCATAGCTATGAACAGACTCCATGGAAAGAGCAATTCCGGCGAGGGTGGAGAGGATTTGGAACGACTGACAGTGGGACCTGATGGTTTGAATCGCTGTTCTGCAATCAAGCAGGTTGCAAGCGGACGTTTCGGTGTCACCAGCCGCTATCTTGTCAGTGCACAGGAGATTCAGATTAAGATGGCCCAGGGGGCAAAGCCCGGTGAGGGCGGTCATCTGCCGGGCGGAAAGGTTTATCCCTGGATTGCAAAGACAAGGCACTCTACGCCCGGTGTGTCTTTGATTTCACCGCCGCCTCATCACGACATCTATTCCATTGAGGATTTGGCACAGTTGATTTATGACCTGAAGAATGCCAATACCCAGGCAAGGATTTCCGTAAAGCTGGTGTCTGAGGCAGGCGTGGGAACGGTAGCTGCAGGTGTGGCAAAAGCAGGTGCTCAGGTGATTCTGATTTCCGGCTACGACGGCGGTACCGGTGCTGCACCCAGAAGCTCCATTCACAACGCAGGACTGCCCTGGGAGCTGGGACTGGCAGAAACCCATCAGACACTGATTATGAATGGTTTGAGAAACAAGGTCCGCATTGAAACCGACGGTAAGCTGATGAGCGGCAGGGATGTAGCAATCGCTGCTATTCTGGGAGCAGAGGAGTTTGGCTTTGCCACGGCTCCCTTAGTAACCATGGGCTGCGTGATGATGAGAGTATGTAATCTGGACACCTGTCCCGTAGGTGTGGCCACACAGAATCCGGAGCTGAGAAAGAACTTCAAGGGGAAACCTGAATATGTGGAGAATTTCATGAAATTCATCGCGCAGGAACTTCGGGAATACATGGCTGCCCTGGGTGTGCGTACAGTGGATGAGCTGGTAGGGCGCACAGACCTGTTGAAAGTAAGGGATAATCTGAACGAGCGTCAGAAGGAAATTGACCTGTCACAGATTCTTTCCAATCCCTATGAGGGCAGCAGGGAAAAGCATACCTTTGATTCCAGTCAGGTATATGATTTCCAGTTGGAAAAGACGTTGGATGAGAGAGTGCTGCTGAAGCAGATGAAAAAGGCCCTGGAATCCGGTCAGAAACGGAGCATCGCAGTGGATGTATCAAATACGGACAGAAGCGTGGGAACCATTCTGGGAAGCGAGATTACCAGAAGGCTGGGAGATGATGTGGCAGAGGATACTTATCATGTGCTGTGTACCGGTGCAGGCGGACAATCCTTCGGTGCTTTCATACCAAAGGGTCTTACTCTGGAGCTGGTAGGCGATTCTAACGATTACTTCGGCAAGGGCCTCTCCGGAGGTAAGCTTGTGGTATATCCTCCCGCAGGCAGTACCTTTGAGGCAAGTGAAAATATTATTATCGGAAACGTGGCATTGTACGGTGCAACCAGCGGGAAAGCGTTTATCAATGGTGTGGCCGGTGAGCGCTTCTGCGTGCGTAACTCCGGTGCCAGCGCGGTGGTGGAGGGCGTAGGAGACCACGGCTGCGAGTATATGACCGGTGGACGCGTGGTAGTACTGGGACCTACGGGAAAGAACTTTGCGGCAGGTATGAGCGGCGGTATCGCTTATGTGCTGGATGAGGGCAATGATCTGTATAAGAGGCTCAATAAAGAGATGGTTTCCTCCGGTGAGCTTACTTCTAAATATGATGTGTTGGAGCTGAAGGAAATGATCAAGGAGCATGTGGCAATGACAGGCTCCGCGAAGGGCAAGAGAATACTGGATAATTTTGGTGAGTATCTGCCTAAGTTCAAGAAGATTATTCCCCATGACTACGAGAGAGTCCTGAAAACCATTGTACAGATGGAGGAAAAGGGCTTAAGCGCAGAACAGGCACAGATTGAAGCATTCTACGCAAACATGCGCGAGCGATGAGCCATGCGCGGAACTCTTCGTATCGCACGCTGTAAGCTTGCTTACAGAAGTGCGTATACGAAGAGAGCCGCATACGGCGAAAGCCGCGACAGCGAGCAGCTTATGCTGCGAGCCTGTCGGCATGGCGGAAGGAAGTCGGCGGGCAGAAGAAAGGCGAAAGCCGCGACAGCGAGCAGCTTATGCTGCGAGCCTGTCGGCATGGCGGAAGAGCGGCATGGCACTGAGCCGGGAAGTGGAAGGAAAACAGGAGGATGATAAGAGATGGGAAAACCTACAGGTTTTATGGAATATAAAAGAGAAGTCAGTACAGCACGGGACCCGAAAAAGCGAATCAGGCATTTCGATGAGTTTCATGAGCACCTGCCAAAGGACCAACAGCAGCTCCAGGGGGCACGGTGTATGGAATGCGGCGTGCCGTTCTGCCAGTCCGGTATGATGCTCTGCGGCATGGCAAGCGGCTGCCCTCTGCATAATCTGATTCCGGAGTGGAATGATCTGGTATACAATGGCAACTGGAAGCAGGCCTATAATCGCCTGATAAAGACCAATAATTTTCCGGAGTTCACCTCCAGAGTGTGTCCGGCATTGTGCGAGGCAGCCTGTACCTGTGGTTTGAACGGAGAACCGGTTTCCACCAAGGAAAATGAATATGCGATTATTGAGAATGCATATAAAGAAGGCTACGCAGCTGCAAATCCGCCCAAGGTACGCACGGGAAAAAGGATTGCCATTGTGGGCAGTGGGCCCTCGGGACTGGCAGCAGCAGACCTGCTGAATCTGAGAGGACATTCCGTGACAGTATACGAGCGTTCTGACAGAGTCGGAGGGCTGTTGATGTACGGCATTCCTAACATGAAGCTGGAAAAGCAGATTGTGGACAGAAAGCGCAGAATCATGGAGGAGGAAGGCGTTACCTTTGTCACAGGAGTAAATGTGGGGAAGGATATCAAGGCAGAGAAGCTTTTACAGGAGTATGACAGAATCATTCTTGCCTGCGGCGCCTCCAATCCCAGAGATATCAATGCACCCGGCAGGGATGCGGCAGGTATTTATTTTGCCGTGGATTTTTTGAAAGCAAATACCAAGAGTCTGTTGGATTCCGGTTTTGAGGATAAGAAATATGTGGACACAAAGGATAAAAACGTGGTGATTATCGGCGGCGGAGATACGGGAAATGACTGCGTGGGAACCTCTATCCGACATGGCGCAAAGAGTGTGACCCAGATTGAAATGATGCCCAAAGCACCTGACAAACGCGCGGAAAACAATCCCTGGCCGGAATGGCCCAAAATCTCCAAGACTGATTATGGCCAGGAGGAAGCCATTGCCGTCTATGGTCATGATCCCCGTATCTATGAGTCCACGGTGAAGGAGTTTATCAAGGATAAGAAGGGAAATCTCAAGGCTGTAAAAATTGTGAAGCTTTCCTGGGAAAAGGATGAGGCTACAGGCCGCATGAATATGAAAGAAATACCCGGAAGCGAGCAGGAACTGCCGGCAGATATCGTCCTGATTGCTGCAGGCTTCCTGGGAGCTGAAAGCTATGTGGCAGAAGCCTTCGGTGTGGAACTGAACCAGAGAACCAATGTAAAAACTGAGGCGGGTAAATACAGCACCAGCAAGGATAAGGTTTTCGTAACAGGTGATATGCATCGGGGACAGTCCCTGGTTGTCTGGGCTATCCGTGAGGGAAGGGAAGCAGCAAGAGAAGTGGACGAGAGTCTGATGGGATATTCCAATCTTGTGGTACAATAGCATACAATGTGATTTAGGAGGAAGTGTTGTTCACTTCCTTCTTTATTGTACAGATAATATTTTTTGATTAGTATATTGCAATGTATAATAGTATATGATAGTATAATACTTACAAAAAAGTATACTAACACCTTGCTGGAGGCGGACTTTTGAAAAAATGTTGTCGAAAGGAGGAATTGCTTTATGAATACACAGTTTAAGAAAGGAGCATTGGAATTGTGTGTTCTTTCACAGCTGATACAGGGAGATAAGTATGGATATGAGTTAACGGAACGGATATCCGGAGAAATGTCGATTGCAGGAGGCACACTTTACCCGATACTAAGGAAGCTGAAGGAGGATGATTATGTGACCACATATCTCGTGGAATCGGAATCGGGACCTGCCAGGAAATATTATAAGCTGACAGAAAAGGGCAGACAGTATCAGCAGAATGTGAAGAGGGACTGGGAAGGTTTTATTCGCGCGGTGAACAGGTTGATTGAGCAGTGAGCACAAAGAAGCGGACAGGGAGGGAAACATGAGTAAAGCAGAATATATGAATTCCTTAAAGGAGAAATTGCAGTGCTTTAATATTGATCTTCAGAGGGAAATATTTGAGGATTATGAGGAACATTTTACGGAAGGAGCAGTTCTGGGAAAAACAGAAGAACAGATTATTGAGGAGCTTGGGAGCATTGATGATATGATCGGGGAAATCTCCGAGGAAGAGCTGAAGCAGGAAATCATGCTCTCCGGTGAAACGTCGGAAAAAGCAATCGTTTGCGGCGGAGAGCACAATACAGTGGTATTGGACGGTCTGGTGGCAAATGTGACTGTGTCAGAGTCCACGGACGGCAAGGTTCATGTGGAGTATCACAATAATGGAAGTATGATTCAACAACAGCGGTATCTTTTTTATCAACGGGAAGAAAATGGTGTTTTTTATGCAGGTGTTGAAAAAAACATGAATGTTGATATGACAGGTGGGAAAAAGTCCTACAAGTTTGAACTGTTCGGAAAGACTTTTTTTTCATATGGCAGCAATGCCGACAACATAGACGAATCGATTCGGCTGGATGTACAGATACCTGCGAATATGCGCAGTGTGGAGGTTAAGACTTTGAGCGGAGACATCGAGGTATCCGGGATTCGGGTGGGAAATCTCAAAATTAACACGACCAGCGGCGATATCCATATGGCGTCACTTAAGGCGGAAGCAGTGAAAACGAATTCTACCAGCGGTGATGCGGTGATTATCGGTATAGAGGTACCTGATGTTACACTTCAAACCAGCAGCGGTGATATGACACTGGCAGAACTGATGACTTCTGAATTGAAAATACAGGCTGCCAGCGGAGATATTGTTGGTAAAAATATCAGGGGAAGAAAAATAACAGGCGGAACCGGAAGCGGAGACATGGAATTGCTGACAGAATGTACGGAGTGCATATTTACTACCGGAAGCGGAGATATCATGATGAAGGTAACCGGAAGACCTGAACGGATCAAATTGAATGCAGGAAGCGGTAATATTGTGCTGTCTCTGAGAAGTGCTGAGGATTTGGCAGTTACCGTAGGCACCGGAAGCGGTGACGGAGTAATCTGTATGAATGGTAAGCGCCATGAAGTATCAGGGCGTTCCTGTACCATAGGAAACGGATCACGCAGGGTGGTGGTGGGAACCGGAAGCGGCGATGTTGAAGTCAGATGTGGGAAATAACAATAGGGGGTATGAATTGGGTTATACATTAGGAAAGTAAACAAGATTTCATGTTTTTGACTTTACTTTCATATGGTGTTAGAATTGCATTAAACGGAAAGAACAGATTGAAAAACCAGTAGAGAATGGAGATTGAAATGGCTGAGAAAAAACGTATGGCAAATCTGGAGCTGCTGCGCTGTGTGGCGATGATGATGGTAGTGGTGCTGCATTTCCTGGGAAAAGGAGGCCTGCTTACCGGTGGAGACAGGTCCTTATCGGAGGCGGCGGTGGAGCTGGATGCTGTGGGATATGCGGCCTGGGTGCTGGAGGCCTTCTGTATCGTGGCAGTCAACGTATATATGTTAATCAGCGGGTACTTTTTAAGCTCCACATCCTTTAAGCTCAGCAGACTGCTACAGCTTTGGCTGCAACTCTGGTTTTATTCCGTTGTGGTTGGAGTTCTCGCTGCGGCAACGGGAATCGTGGAAGAGACAGCGGTGGATACCCATTATTACCTGACACTGTTATTTCCTGTGTCCATGGGCCATTATTGGTTTATGACAGCCTATGTTTTTTTGTATATGCTGGTACCGCTTGTGGGTATGGCAGTGAAAAAAATGAACAGAGAGCAAATGAAAGCGACTGTTATTTTATTGCTGGCAGTATTCTGTGTATTGAAAAGCGTATTCCCATTTCGTTTGGAGCAGGATATGAAGGGCTATGATTGTATCTGGTATCTGTGTGTGTTTGTGACGGCAGCATATCTGAGAAGATTCGGTCTGCCCCTGCTGAAAAAGAAATGGGTCTGCCTGGCATTGTATGTGGGTGCAGTGCTGCTGGCATTTGGCGAGGTTATGGTATTACACGGGATTTATCTAAGGACCGGAAGTCTGAGCTGGATTGTTAATGTCAGCATGGAATACAATCATATCCTGCCTTTTCTGGGAGCACTTGGATTGTTCGGATTCTTTCTGAAGCTTCGGATACCGGACAAAATTTCGCCTGTTATTAATCGTGTTGCGGCCTGTACCTTAGGAGTTTATCTGCTACATGAAAATATCGGACTGCGCTACAGCTGGCAGAGTTGGCTTGGCGCAGGCCGGGTACAGGGAATAGGAGGCCTGCTTCTGTGGACCATGGTGGCAGCCGTTACTGTTTTCCTCTGCGGAGTACTGGTGGAACTGGTACGTTCCGTGCTGGGCAGACAGATACACAAAGGATTGGAGAAAATCGGAATCTTCAGGAGAGTGTTTGAGAGAATAGATGCGGTGGACAGAGTCTTTTTGGAAAAAAGCAGTGCTCCGGAATGAAAATTTGGGTGACAGCCGGCTGGAGAGCTGGAAAATAAAAGGAATACAAGAGAAGGAAAACAATACAGGAAAATACAAATATAGGAAAAAGGTCTGCAGCTTACAAAAGCTGCAGACCTTTTTCTTCGGCTGTTTTCATTACTTCCTCCGGCCAGAGGGAGCATTGCACCTCGCCGATGTGAGCCTTTCTCAGGAAAAACATGCAAATTCTGGACTGACCGATACCGCCGCCAATGGTGAAGGGCAACTCGCCGTTCAAAATGGCTTTGTGGAAGGGCAGCTCTGCACGTTCGGGACAGCCGGCTTTTTCCAGCTGTTCTTTTAACGCTGTCTCGTCCACGCGGATGCCCATGCTGGAAAGCTCTAAAGCAATGTCAAGCACAGGATAATATACGATGATATCCGCGTTTAATGCCCAGTCATCATAGTCGGGAGCTCTTCCGTCATGAGGTTCTCCATTTTCAAGAAGATCTCCGATTTTCATAATACATACGGCACCTTTGGCCTTGGCTATGTAGTACTCTCTTTCCTTGGGAGAGTAGTCAGGGAACATGTCGGCCAATTCCTGGGTCGTGATGAAGAAAATGTCATCGGGCAGGATTTCCTTAATATAGTCGTAATGAATGGACATATATTTCTCTGTTTTGCGGAGTACCTTATATACGGTTCTCACGGTATCCTTCAGGGTATCAAGGTTGCGTTCCTCTCGGGTGATAATTTTTTCCCAGTCCCACTGATCCACATAAACGGAGTGAATGTTGTCGGTCTCCTCATCCCTGCGGATGGCGCTCATGTCGGTGTAAAGTCCTTCACCGGCCGAGAAACCGTATTTTTTCAAAGCATAGCGCTTCCACTTGGCAAGGGACTGTACAATCTCACCTTCTCTGCCGTTCTGAAATTTTATATCAAAGGTAACAGGACGTTCAACACCGTTTAAATTATCATTTAAGCCTGATTCCGGATCCACGAAGAGGGGTGCTGACACGCGGAGCAGATGCAGGCGCTCTGCCAACAGCGTCTGAAAGAAATCCTTTACCTTTTTGATGGCAACCTGTGTGTCATAAAGATTCAGTTCAGATTTGTAATTAAGGGGTATTGTATGACTTGACATATTCATCCTCATTTCTGCACCGCATATTACGCAGGAGATTATCCTGTTCAGGCGTGCAGTGCATTGCGCCCTTAGGTATATTCATCCCTTACCATTTAACCGCTTTTTTGGGAATTTTGCAAGAGATATTTTCAGGAAACAGCACTTGCAATATGCGAACGTATGTGCTATTATTAACCAGAACACATGTTCTTGAGAACGCAGAGTATTTTTGAGGAAAAGCGATGGAATATCTGGCAAAAAGCGGAGAATTATCTCTCATGGAAAAGCTGAATATACTGACCGATGCTGCGAAATACGACGTTGCATGTACCTCCAGCGGTGTGGAGCGGCAGGGCAATGGTAAAAGTATCGGTAATTGTGTGGCGGCCGGTATCTGTCACAGCTTCGCAGGTGACGGAAGATGTATTTCCCTGCTTAAAATTTTAATGACAAATGAGTGTATTTATGACTGTAAATACTGCCGCAACCGATGCTCCAATGATATCCCGCGTGCAACCTTTACGCCGGAGGAAATCTGTACGCTGACAATGGAGTTTTATCGAAGAAATTATATAGAAGGCTTGTTCTTAAGCTCGGGAATCGTCCGCAGCCCGTCATATACCATGGAATTGATTTATCGGACTATCTCGCTTTTGAGAACCCAATATGGCTTTAACGGCTATATACATGTAAAGGCGATACCCGGGGCGGACCCCGTACTCATCCGCCAGACAGGTTTTCTGGCAGACAGGATGAGTGTCAATCTTGAACTACCCACGGCAGAGGGATTACACAATCTTGCGCCAAATAAGCACAGAAAGACAATTCTGACCCCTATGAGACAGATACAGAATGGTATCCGCTCCAATCAATATGACCTGGCTCTGTACCGTAATGCTCCCAGATTTGTTTCCGGAGGGCAGTCTACGCAGATGATTATCGGAGCTACACCGGAAAATGATTATCAGATTTTAAATGTTGCGGAGAGCCTGTATCAGAAGTTCGATTTAAAGCGTGTTTTTTACTCTGCCTTTGTGAATGTGACGGGAGATAAGGCGTTGCCGGTTCTGCAGGGAGGCCCGCCTCTTCTCAGGGAGCACAGGCTATATCAGGCGGACTGGCTTTTGCGGTTCTATGGATTTAAGGCAGCGGAACTTTTGGATGAAAAACGACCGTTCTTTAATGTGCTGCTGGACCCGAAGGAGGACTGGGCAGTAAGGCATCTGGAATTTTTTCCGGTGGAAGTCAATAAGGCTCCGATGGAGGTCCTGCTGAGGGTGCCCGGAATCGGGGTGACCAGCGCTCGCAGGATTGTTGCGGCAAGGCGCAGTGCAGTTCTGACGTTTGCAGACTTAAAAAAACTCAGAGTGGTTTTGAAACGGGCGTTATTTTTTATCACCTGCAGTGGCAAGATGATGTATCCTGTAAAGTTAAATGAAGATTATATTATTCGGAATCTGACAGAGGAACGGGAGAGAATACAATTTGGAAGCGACGGAATGTCATTCAGGCAGATGTCTCTTTTTGATGACGGAAGCTTTACAAGACCGTTACACGCAACTGAGCTGTTACAGACAGCGGTGGGAGAATTGTAGGGACCGATGGCTGATTGCAGGGGGATAGGTGAAGGGGTACAGGGTATCGATGGCTGATTACAGGAGATTGGTGAAAGGCTACAGGGGACTATCGAAAGGGGGATGGAGCTTTGAGGGTTTACAGGTGCCAGGATACGTTGGAAGATATTTTTACGGCAATCTTCTATGCCTATGAGGACAAGTGTGTCCCGGAGGAAACCAGTCTGGTGCTACACGATGAGCCACTGCTGTTTGCTGAAGATGTGTGGGTAAAGCCGGACAGGTCAAAGGTCATCAAGGTAATGGAAGCATTGAAGAAACGTTTTGGTGAGGAGGATTATCTGTCTCTCTGTCTTGCCCTTGCCTCCGGAGATGAGGATAAGGCACAGGCAGTTTACAGAACGATTGCGCGGGGAGTTTCCCAAGGCTGCAGACCGAGACGTCTCTTTGACGGCTTGGCGGATGATTATGTGTTGAAGGCCTATGGGCTTGCAAGAAACGCAGAAAGAGAATTACAGCATTTGAAAGGTTTTTTGCGTTTTCAGGAGCTGGAAAATAACATTCTTTATGCAAGGATTGGACCGGTTAATAACCTTGTTACATTTCTGATGCCCCATTTTGCTGACAGACTTCCTCTGGAGAATTTTGTGATATATGATGACAGGAGGAATTTTTTTGGTATACATCCGGCAGGGAAGCAGTGGTATCTAATCTCGGGGGAGGAGATTGAGGAGCCGAAGCTCAAGCTTTCGGAGGAGGAAATCCGATACAGGGAGTTATTCCGTCAATTTTGCAGTGCGATTACCATTCAGGAACGGAGAAATCCGGACCTGCAGAAGAGCATGCTACCCTTAAGGTTCCAGAAATATATGGTGGAATTTCCGTAAATTACGGCAAAATGTATTTTGACACGATGCTGTGATGAAGTGTAATTTGTCAATATATGACAATCATAAGGTGAGATTGATATAGAAATTAGCAATTTTGCACATGCATTTTTTGGACAGTACAGGATAATACAAAACTGATGGAAAAAAATACATTTACTTTTGGAATAATTGGCATATAATGGTAAATTATAAAGTTGAAATCTTTGTATAAGAAAGGGTGGTCGAAATGGTCAAATTTATTCGTATGACACAGGATGACGTGCAGCATTTTGTCAACGTAACCTCCAAATGTGATTTTGACATTGATATCTCCTATAACAGATATAAAGTGGATGCAAAATCCTTTTTAGGAGTATACGGCCTGGATTTTAAAATGCCTCTGAAGGTATCTTATGACGGATACAGTCAGGAATTGGAAGATTTGTTGAAGAAGTTTGCAGTTGCCTGCTAAGTAATCAGAACCAAATTGACTCCCTGTGAAAGATAGGGTACTATCTTCATAGGGAGTTTTTCTGTATGTAAGTACCGGTACAGATATTCAGACAGGAGAATCATGGCAGAGGAAGCAATTAAGAAGGACGAAAACAGCACAGCAGGAGGGACTGATGGGAGAACTCCTGCGGACAACTCAGATACCAGGGTGGAAATGGCGTTGGGAGATATCCATATATCTGTGCGGGGACTGGTGGAATTTGTGCTGCGGCATGGGGATATTGACAACCGGCATCAGGTTTCTCCTGACAGTGCCATGCAGGAGGGCAGTCGTATTCATCGAATGATACAACGTCGAATGGGCGGTGAGTATCGGCCGGAGGTTCCGCTGAAGATAACCTTTGAAGAGCAGGGATACACGCTGACAGTGGAGGGCAGGGCTGACGGAATCATTCACCGGGAGGACAAGGTCATAATTGACGAGATTAAAGGCACATACCGGGATCCAGCCAGGCTTAAGGAGCCAATTCCTGAGCATATTGCCCAGGCGAAATGTTATGCCTACATCTACAGTCTTCAACAAAACCTGCAGGAGATTCAGGTGAGAATGACCTATTGCCATATTCCAACCGAGGAATTGCGCTATTTTTATGAGGATTATACCTTTCACGAACTGGAGAAATGGTTTCTTCAATTGATTTCTGCTTATCGAAAATGGGCTGATTATGCATGGAGGTGGAAGGGGCTCAGGCAGGCCTCTATTATAGGCCTTAGTTTTCCGTTTCCTTATCGTGAGGGGCAGAGAGACCTGGTTGAAGCTGTTTATAGAACCATCTATCATAAGAGGAAGCTGTTTCTGGAGGCGCCTACGGGAGTGGGGAAGACGGTTTCCACTGTTTATCCCGCCATTCAGGCCATGGGACAGGGGATGGGGGACAGAATTTTTTATCTGACAGCAAAGACCATTACCCGTACTGTGGCAGAAGACACTTTTGAGCTTCTGAGAGATCGCGGACTGCGCTTTAAAAGTGTCATCCTTACAGCAAAGGAAAAGATATGCTTTATGGAGGAAACAGAGTGTAATCCGGAGTATTGCCCTTTTGCCAAGGGACATTATGACAGGATTAACGATGCCATTTATGATCTTTTGACCTCCCGGGAAAGCTTCAGCAGAGAGAGTATTGAGGAATATGCACGTAAGCATCAGGTTTGTCCCTTTGAAATGTGTCTGGATATGAGCCTGTTTGCAGATGCTATTATCTGTGATTATAATTATCTTTTTGATCCCCACGTTTATCTGAAACGTTTCTTCGGGGAGGGAGTAAACGGAAGTTATCTCTTTCTGATTGACGAGGCACATAATCTTCTGGAGCGCGGGAGGGATATGTACAGTGCCGTTTTGTTGAAAGAGCAGTTTCTGGAATTGCGTAAAGAACTAAAACAGACAGTAGTGTCAGAAAACTCAAATGCTAAGAAAACTAAGCAAATGAAGGGCCAATTGACACTTGATATGACATTTGTCGCGACGGAGCTGTCAAGGAATTCGACAGAAAACGCAGACGAAGAAACGGATGTTATGGAAAATGAACAAAGGGACTTCGAATACTCAGTGAGCGGGAAGAAAAAGGGGAGGAGCACACTGGTTCGTCAGGGATATGCGGACAAGATAATCTATCAGCTTGAAAGGTGCAATAAGGAAATGCTGGCGATGAAGCGGGAATGTGAACAGTCACAGGTCGTTCAGGATATTGATGCCTTTGTTCAGCCATTGATGCGGCTTCAGAGTGCCATGGATGATTATCTGGAGGAGCAGGAGGAAGAACCGCTTCCGGTGAGAGAGCTGTTGTTAGATTTTTATTTTGAAGTGAATCATTTCTTACAGATTTATGAGCTGGTTGACGATAATTATGTGAAGTATACGCAAATGTGTGACGATGGCGGCTTTATGCTTAAGTTATTCTGCGTGAATCCTGCGGAGAACCTGCGCCGATGTATGCAGCGCGGACGCAGTACCATTCTTTTTTCCGCAACCTTTCTTCCGATACAATATTACAAAAAGCTTCTTGGCGGTGAAAAAGAGGATTATGAGGTATATGCACAATCTGTTTTTCAACCGGAAAAACGCATGTTATTTATTGCGGATGATGTGACAAGTAAGTACACAAGACGATCTCAGAATGAATATCGCAACATTGCCTGCTATATCGAAGAAATCGTGAAAAACAGGCATGGCAATTATATGGTATTTTGCCCATCCTACAGTTTCCTTCAAAACATTTATCAGATTTACACGGAGGATTACGGTGGGGAGGAGAGGGAATGCATCATACAGAGCGATTATATGAGTGAAGAAGACCGGGAAAACTTTCTGGCAAAATTCAGGGGCAATGCGGTGACAGACCTCCAGGCAAATATTACAATGGAGATTGAGGAAGCGGATACGGTGCTGATTGGTTTCTGCGTTCTCGGAGGAATCTTCAGTGAAGGCATTGACTTAAAGAATGACAGTCTCATCGGGGCAATAATCGTGGGAACAGGTCTTCCACAGATATGCTTCGAGAGAGAGCTGCTTCGCAGTTATTTTGAGGACAGCGGTGAAAATGGTTTTGATTATTCCTACCGTTATCCCGGGATGAATAAGGTTCTGCAGGCGGCAGGCCGTGTAATCAGAACAGTGGAGGATGTGGGAATCATTGCTCTTTTAGATGAGCGTTTCCTGCAGCCGGCTTATCGGCGGATGTTTCCCAGAGAGTGGGAACACTATGAAATTGTCAAGCTGGACACGGTAGCAAAACGGGTGGAACGTTTTTGGAATGAGTGGCTGTAAAATGAATGAGATGACGTCATTTTTAGCCAAAATGACACATGTGTATATGTGGATAACTCTGTGGATTTCGTGGATTTTAATGTAAATAACAGGCAAAATGTGACAGACATGGTAAAGTAATCTCTTGCAAGATTTTTGCAAGCCGGTGTTTTGGTACTGAATCAGTCAATAATTTGATAACGGCAGTGATTGTTTCGATAGTACCCCAAGGTCAATGGGAAAAGAGAGGAATAATCTAAGGAACAATAATCTAAGGAACAATAATCTAAGGAGGACATATTGTATGTGGGCTTATGAAAGTGTATTTTATCAGATTTATCCGTTGGGTTTCTGCGGAGCACCCTTTGAAAACGATGGTGTATTGGAGCATCGTATCCTGAAGGTAAAGGAGTGGATTCCGCATATGAAGAAGTTGGGAATTGATGCTGTTTATTTTTCCCCTTTGTTTGAATCGGATACCCATGGATACAACACCAGAGATTACCGGAAGCTGGACGTGCGTCTGGGAACCAATGAGGATTTTAAGTCAGTATGTGAAGAATTGCATCAAAACGGTATCAGGGTGGTGCTGGATGGTGTGTTTAATCATGTGGGCAGAGGCTTTGGCCCTTTTCAGGATGTGCTGAGAAACAGGGAAGCATCCCGCTACGTTAGCTGGTTCCAGCGGATTGCATTTGATGGTAACTCCAGTTATAATGACGGCCTGTGGTATGAGGGCTGGGAGGGAAATTACGACCTTGTAAAGCTGAATCTTCATAATGAGGAGGTGGTTTCTTATCTTCTGGAATCCGTGAGGTTCTGGATAGACGAGTTTGGAATTGATGGTCTGAGACTGGATGTTGCTTATTGTCTGGATGAAGGCTTTGTGAGAAGACTTCGTAGCTTTACGGACAGCCTGAAGGAGGAGTTTTTCCTGGTGGGTGAGATGCTCCATGGTGACTACAATCGTCTTATGAATGATACCATGCTTCATTCTGCAACCAACTATGAGTGTTATAAGGGGCTGTTCAGCAGCTTCAACAGCATGAATATGTTTGAAATCAACCATTCCCTGTTGCGTCAGTTTGGACCTGAAAACTGGACACTTTATAAGGGCAAGCATTTATTGTCCTTTGCGGATAACCATGATGTAACCAGAGTGGCAAGTATCCTGACCAATGAAAAGCATCTTCCTCTGCTGTATGCGCTGGTATTCGGCATGCCGGGCATACCCTGTGTCTATTACGGCAGTGAGTGGGGAGAGAAGGCGGAGAAAGCCCAGGGCGACCCGGCACTTCGTCCCTGCTTTGATGCACCGAAATGGAATGAACTGACAGATTGGATTGCTGTCTTAAGTCAGGCGAAGAAGCAGTCCGAAGCATTGAATTATGGTTCCTTCCGCTCTGTGCTTCTGACCAATAAACAATGTATTTTTGAGAGAAAGTCCGAGCATGAGCGTGTTTTGGTTGCCATAAATGCGGAGGAGAATGAGTTTGTGGCGCATTTTGATGCGGGATGCGGAAAAGCTCTGGACCTGCTGACAGGACAGGAGCATGATTTCGGAGGCGGTTCCTGTTTACCGGGATACAGCGCAGCTTTTTGGAAGTGTGAAAGATGATTTGCAGACATGGGGCTGAAAAAATCTGCAAGATGAATAAATAAATGTTGACATATAATATTATACGGCGTATAGTATCAGTGAACGGATGCTATATGCCGTATAATATTATACAGAAAAGGGGCAGGTATATGGTTTTTAACACAGGGGCCACACTCCTGGATGCCATAGTGTTGGCGGTAGTGTCAAAGGAACCGGAGGGAACCTACGGTTATAAGATTACCCAGGATGTCCGGCAGGTAATTGAGCTCTCGGAATCCACACTTTATCCGGTTCTTCGGAGATTGCAGAAGGATGAATGTCTGGAGGTATATGACATGGAATGTGCAGGCCGGAACAGACGATATTACAGAGTCACTGCCAGGGGCTGGGCACAGCTTAGCTTGTACAAGAGTGAATGGCAGAGCTATTCGGAAAAGATTACAGGACTTTTTGAGGGGAGGATTGAAAAATGAACAGAGAGGAATTCCTGACGCGGCTGGAGGGGATGCTTCAGAATATTTCTCCGGCGGAGAGAGAGGAAGTACTGCAGTATTACAGGGATTATTTTGAGGATGCCGGCTCGGAAAATGAACAGTCGGTGATTCAGGCATTGGGGGATCCCGCCGATATCGCGGAGAATATAAAGAAGGATTTGCAGGGAGACGATGGGAGCAGAGCAACAGCCTCTGACCATGCGGTAATGGAATATGGCAGTCCGGAAGCCTGCGAACGGGACAAATACTATGGCAGTCCGACAGCCGGTGAAAGGGGAAATTACTATGACAACCCGGCGGCAGGTGCTGACGCGGGATACAGAGAACCGGCACCGGCGGAGAAGAAGAGAATGCCCGGGTGGGCAATCGTGCTGCTGACTCTGCTAATCGTGTTTGCCTCACCGGTTCTGATTGGACTTCTGGGAGTACTTTTCGGACTGCTTGTCACCTGGTTTGCGCTGATTTTCAGCTTTGGGGTGGCAACTGTAGCTCTTTTTGCAGTGTTATTTGTACTGATTATTGTGGGTGCCATGTGTGTCACCCTGGATCCGGTTGTGGGGCTGGCGTTGGCAGGAGGCGGATTAATCTGTGGCGGCATCGGACTGCTGTTCCTGATGCTGACCGTAGCTATGGCCGGTATTCTGACTCCGGGGATTTTCAGTGGTCTCGGATGGTTATTTTGGAGAAGAA
The DNA here is from genome assembly GCA_051880315.1 of Acetatifactor sp. Taxonomy (GTDB): domain Bacteria; phylum Bacillota; class Clostridia; order Lachnospirales; family Lachnospiraceae; genus Acetatifactor. Next base: position 18,855 of record JBJENR010000058.1, on the reverse strand, counting down.
AGAAGGGTAAGACAGTATGAAAAGGTTTATGAGAAACTGTGCCATTGGGGCATTGATTATGATGATACTTGGGTTTGCGCTGGCTCTTGCCGCCGGAACCATCAGGGGAAGAGCAGTGATTTCTCAGGTGGTGGAAAAGGTTACGGGAGGCCGGGTTCATGTCAATCTGGAGAATTGGGGAGACTTTGGAATCACTGTGGGAGAAAAGCTGAATTTAGTGAATTATAATATTGAGGACAATATCAGTTTCAACTCCGCCTATGAGGTTCGCACCGGGAATGTGGAAAAATACGAACTCACAGGCGAAATCATCGGTCTGTACATTGAAGCCGGCGGCTGCACGCTGGAAACTGCGGCTTCGGAGGATGGTGCCTTTTATGTGGAAGCGGAAAATATCGGAAAATTCCAGGGATATGTGGAGAACGGTGTGCTTTGCATCAGAACTACCGTCAGCAGTGGAACGTGGAATGAATTAAACGGCGGAAAAATCAAACTTTATCTTCCCCGGGAATATCAATTGGATAAGGCAGAAATAGAGCTGGGCGCGGGAACCATGCAGCTAAATGACATGGTAGCAAAGGAGTTTGTCATAAATGCCGGAGCAGGTCAGATAGTTGCCTCCGGAGTAAAAGCAGGCAAAATGGAGCTGGCAGTGGGTATGGGCAGTGTGGTAGTAAAAGGAGAAATCTCCGGTAATCTCAAGGCAGAATGCTCTATGGGCAGCGTGGAAATGGTACTGGAGGGCAGCAGAAAGGACTTCAATTACAAGCTGCAGTGTGCCATGGGCTCCATTGAACTGGAGAACGATAAGTACGAAGGACTCTCCCAGACCAGAGAGATAGAAAACGGAGCAGCTAAAAAATTGGAAGTTGATTGCTCCATGGGGAGTGTAAATATCCGGTTTACAAAATAAATAGGAATAATCTACAAAATAGATTGCGCTGGATGACTTGTATGTTCTATGAAAAGATTGTCATATTCAATTAGCTCATTTTCAGCCGATACATGTTTTCGATACTCCGTTGGCGACATCTGCATGCGGGATTTGAACTGTCGCATAAAATGCAATTCACATTTGTAGCCGCACATTCCTGCAATCTGTGTGATGGGAATATCCGTTGTGGAGAGCAGATATTTGGAATGCTCGATGCGGCTTTGGATGACATCGTTCATCACGCTTATGCCGAAGATTTCCTTGTATAAATGTTGAAAATAGGACTTGCTCATGGAAAGCTGGTGGGCAAGTCCCTCTACGTCCCAATCGCAGTAGGGCATGTTGTAGATCTGCGAACGCAGAATGGACATTTTATCATAATAAGAGCTGGCATTTTCGTTACCGACGGGATGTATTTTTTCGCTGAGTTTGATAAAAAACAGTTTCAGATATAGGGCAATGGAATCTTTCTTGTGTTGATTGGAGGAATAATTTTCATAACACATGTTTTTTATAATAAGGGACAGGCCGTTCATATCACCGATGGGGACTACCGTGTCAAAGGGGATGCTCAGCTCCTCCAAAAAGTGCAACTCTTCGTCAGATAAATCGAAATGAAACCAATCGTTTGCAAACTTGATATCACAGGCGCGATAAATCTGAGGTGTACCTTTTTTGTACAGAATAAAAGAGTTGGGTTTCGTCACAGAGTCCGTATTCTGAAAGGTAAAAACAGCGGGAGTCTTCAACAGAAGGAGAAGGTAATCGCCTGAGCCCGTGGAACGACAAATCTTAAAATCTGCATCGTGACAATGATTGTAGCCGATATTATTGATATGCAAAACAGGCACCTCCCGAGGATATGATAGTATAAATTTATCTGATTTTCATCTGAAAATCAAGTGCATTTTTTCCGGAAATTCAAAGAATAAGCAATAAATTCATGAAAAATCAATTCTAAAATAAAGAGAATAAAAAGCAGAATATGTCAGTAATCTTGCATGATAAGTCATTGCAAAAAGAATGGCTGTTTTACTATAATCTACTCATAGAAACCAGACCAAGTACAGGAGGGTAAGTCAGTGAAAGCAGAGATTACTATTTCTAAAAGCAACACAATCAGCAAGATAGATAACCGTATTTTCGGTTCCTTTATTGAACATCTGGGACGTGCAGTGTATGGTGGTATCTACGAGCCAAACCACGAGACAGCCGACGATATGGGCTTCCGTACGGATGTTATGAATATGATCAGGGAGCTCAACGTACCTGTGGTGCGTTATCCGGGCGGAAATTTTGTTTCCGGTTACAACTGGGAGGACGGTACCGGGGATAAGTCCAAGCGCCCCAGGAAAATGGAACTTGCATGGCAGTCTGTGGAGACTAATGAAGTGGGTATCGATGAATTCCAGGAGTGGGCAAAACGCGCAAACAGCGATATCATGATGGCAGTTAACCTGGGAACCAGAGGCGCCGATGAGGCTCGCAATCTGGTAGAATATTGCAACAGCGAAACAGATACCTACTATGCGCAGATGAGGCGTAACAACGGATTTGACAAGCCCTTCGGTATCAAGCTTTGGTGTCTCGGAAACGAGATGGACGGTCCCTGGCAGATCTGCAGCAAGACTCCTTATGAGTATGCCCGTATTGCCTGCGAGACAGCAAAACTGATGAAGTGGACCGATCCTTCCATCGAGCTGGTTGCCTGCGGAAGTGCTCATTTGAATATGCCTACTTTCATGGAATGGGAGCGCACTGTGCTTCGTGAGTGCTATGACCACATTGATTACATTTCTCTGCACAATTACTATGGCAATCCCAATAACGATACCGCAGCTTATCTTGCTTCATCTATTGACATGGATAAATTCATCAAACAGGTTGCGGCAATCTGTGATGAAGTGAAGTTCGAGAAAAAGACGGACAAGACCATCAACCTTTCCTTTGACGAGTGGAATATCTGGTTCCACAGCAATGACCAGGACAAGAAGATAGATAAATGGCAGATTGCACCTCCTCTTCTTGAGGATGTTTATAACCTGGAAGACGCAGTGGTGCTGGGAAGCCTTCTCATCACCCTGTTAAACAACAGCGACAGGGTCAAGATTGCCTGCCTCGCACAGCTTGTCAATGTAATTGCCCCTATTATGACCGAAAACGGCGGGAGATGCTGGGCACAGACTATTTTCTATCCCTTCCTTTACACCTCCCGTTACGGCAGAGGCACTGCAGTGAAGACCTTCTGCATCTGTGACAGCTATGCTGCCGGAGACAAGAAAAACATTCCTTATGTGGACTCCGCAGCGGTTCTTTCCGAGGACGAAAACGAGCTGACTATCTTCGCAGTAAACCGCTCTCTTGACAGCGAGTGTGAACTGTCTCTGGATATGCTTGGCGGAGATGCTTATCATGCTTATCAGCACATTGCCATGGAAGGAGATGACCTGAAGGCAGTCAACACTGCTGATGACCCGAACAAGGTAGTCCCTGTGGTAAAAGAAATGACCGATCAGATTGTTCTGGCACCTCATTCCTGGAACATGATTAACTTCAAAAAGTAATCGCAGGGTCTACAATCAGGGATTGCTTACGAACAATCCGGACTTCTTCAATGCCGGTCTCAGAGCCAGATAGAAGATGGAAGCTGCAATGACCGCTACGACAGCGTTAACAGTTGTGGTGATGGCGCTGATTTTAGCCAGAGCCTTTGCAAGGTCCTGTGGAATTCCCAGGAGATAGGTCTTGTAAAAATATCCCACCAGGGGGTCGGCCACAATATTGAAGGCCATTCCGCTGATGCAGGAGACAACGGTGGCTGTTGCTATATATTTTGCACTGTGCTCCCTGCTGAGCTTAAAGAGCTTGTGAGCCACAAAGCCCACGATAAGTCCAATCATGAATTTTAACAGGAAGGTCTTAGGTGCGCTGGTGACATAAGCGGTGGTCAGATCTCCAATGGTCATACCGATGGCACCTGCCATTCCGCCCCAGTAACCGCCCAGCAGCAGGGCTGCCAGAACGCAGAATACATTGCCGAAGTGAAAGGCCGTTTTTTCCGTTCCTACCGGAATATCGATTTTCAGAAAGGCAAAACCGATGTAGCAGAGTGCTGCAAGCAGACCGGCCATGGCGATGCGCTTTACATCCGGCTTTGCAGCCTTTTCCACGCCAATAACTGCATTTAAAATCCCCTTCAGAGTAAAAAGCACTGCCACGAACAATAGTGCCAGACTGTAGGAATAGGGGCGCTCCTGATTCAGCTTCTTCTCGGAGAGCTCTGTGGAGCGGGCCTTGAGAGACTCTAAGTCTTCCGCATTCAAATCGGAGGCTTCGTCGTTCTCCACCTTTGAATCTTCGGTTTGCTTCTGGGCATCTTCGATTTCTTTTATCTGAGTTTTGACTTCACTCAACTGTTTGCCTGTGTCAAGGGATTCCTGATAGCTGGAGTTATGGGTATAGACAGCTAGGACGATGCCGGCTATCAGCAGGACTGCACCGATGATAAGCAGTCCGTAGCGTTTTTCACGAGGCTGTTTTGCTTCTTTTTTTGCTTCTTGTTTTTCTTTCTTCATATGTGCTCACACCTTTCTGTAAATCGTTGTAATCGTTCAGAGTCAATCTCCAAACTGCTTTTACGCAGTCTATCACATAAATGGATTGCATAATAGTACCAGAATTATATTTTTTTACCATACCAGTTTGAAAGATAGCAAAAAATGAGGAACAATGAACAAGATTTCAAGAGAATTTTAAAGAGATTTAGAATAAACTATAATTACAATGAATATGGTATACTCTGCCCAAAATGTGGACAGGCGGAGAGAATGGAGGTTATCATGACCGGACCGAAAGCACCGAAGGATGCGGAAAGAAAGAGAAAGAGTTTTTATGTGATGAGAAATAAACAGGTGGCAGGTTCTGTACAGCCGAATGGAACAGGAACACAGTTTATTTATCTGAATGACGGAAGGCTTGTCAGCTTCGCAAAAATTGTGGGCAGTATAGAGGATGAAGAGATGCTGAACCTTCTGACCACAACAGAAGGGTTTAAGAAGCTGGTTTATTCCATCGGGGTCACTGTGGAAATGGACGATCCCATGGAACAGGTGAATTTTGCATTCCAGATGTACGGAAAGTCAGATACTTACGGTTCCGGTACGACCATGAGAATGCAGGTGAAGGCGGACGGCATGGAGCAGGTTCTGAAGCTGGATGAGGTGGATTGGTCGGCAGACGATGATATTCCCGGACAGATTCGTTTCGAATTTCCCAAAGCTGATATGCGTGCCAAAGTGGCAGTGAGATTCTATCTTCAGGATGGATACGACGCTCCTGAACCCGAGGAGGAGAGTACGGTAGACTTCAACTGTCCGGAATATGGCGAGATGCTGAAGAAGTCGCTGATGAATCTGGGCAATACCCTGAGATTGAAAAAGACCATCGAGAAGGCAAGAAAAGGCGAGGATGTAACCGTTGCATTTATCGGAGGCTCCATCACCCAGGGTGCAGGCGCTATCCCCATCAACACCGAGTGCTATGCCTGGAAGACCTTTGAGCGTTTTTGTAAGCTCTGCGGCAAGGGCACAGAGGAAAATATTCATTATGTGAAAGCCGGCGTTGGCGGTACCTCTTCCGAGCTGGGCATGGTGCGCTATGAGCGCGACGTCTGCAACGAGGGTGAGATTCAGCCTGACTTGGTCATCGTGGAATATGCGGTAAATGACGAGGGTGATGAGACCAAGGGGCATTGCTATGACAGCCTGGTGAGAAAGATACTGCTGTCTGAGCAGAAGCCTGCAGTGATTCTGCTGTTTGCGGTATTTGCTTATGACTGGAATCTCCAGGAGCGCCTTTCTCCCGTAGGAATGGCGTACGACCTGCCCATGGTGAGTGTGAAGGACTGTGTGGTAGAGCAGTTTTATAAAAAAGCAGGGGAGGGCAGAGTGCTGTCCAAGAACCAGTTCTTCTATGATATTTTTCATCCCAGCAATTACGGTCATACCATTATGGCAGACGCCATTGAATATCTGATGAAGGCAGCAGACGAAGCTGAGGCACCTGCAAAGGATACCGATATTACTGTGATTCCGGCTCCCTTCAGTGCAGAGTTTGCTACCGTGAAGCTGTTAGACAGAACCCATGCGGAGGCAGCGGCAAGCATCGACTGTGGTGATTTTGGAGAGTCCGACAAGGAGCTTCAGGCGGTGGAGAGAAACAGAGATCTGTTCACCACTCCCGAGTTCACCAACAACTGGATGCACACCAAGGGAAGCAGGCCTTTCGTTATGGATATTGAGTGCAACGCCCTGCTGATTGTGGGCAAGGATTCCGGCGCACCTGCTACAGGCTGCATTGATGCTTACATAGACGGGGAAAAGGTTCGCACCATCAATCCCAGAGAAGTGGGCTGGACACATTGCAATGCCCTGATTCTCTTCCGCGGCGGGGAGAAAAAGCAGCATCATGTGGAGATCCGCATGGCAGAGGGTGACGAGGAGAAGCAGTTTACCATCCTTGGCTTTGCTTATGTATGTGATTAAAAAATTATGACGTAATGGAGGGAATCGAATGGAATATCAACTTGTACGGGAAGGCATGGCAATGCCTATTCTCGTGGAAGCACAGGCCTTTGAGGGTGTGAAAAAGATAGCGGAAGCCGTGGCTGGGGACATCTGTCTGGTGACCGATGTGAAGCCGGAAGTCCGGGATGAGAGCTATCTCGGCGACCTGGCAGCCGGCGTGAGTGGCGGAAGTGAAGCAGGTGCCGCTGCAGCCAGTGAAGCGGCAGGCAACACCGTGATTTTCTGCGCTACCTTAGGCAAAAGCACACTGCTGGAGGAGCTGGAGAGCAAGGGGCTTTTCTCTACAGAAGAGCTTCGGGGCAAGAGAGAAGTATATAAAATTGCACTGGTGGAGAAGCCCTGGGACGGCGTTAACGGTGCCATTGTGATCTGCGGAAGCGACAAGAGAGGTACCATCTACGGCATGTTTGCTTTGTCCGAGTATCTGGGCGTGACCCCGCTGGTATACCTGGGCGATGCAGCACCTGCAAAATGCGCTGGCCCTGTGATTGGTGCGGAGATTGAGACGGTATCCAAGGAACCCAGCGTTCGTTATCGTGGATTTTTCATCAATGATGAGTGGCCCTGCTTCGGCAATTGGGCATGCTCTCACTTTGGCGGTGTCAATGCAAATATGTATCAGCACATCTTTGAATTCCTGCTGAGAATGAAGGGCAACTATCTCTGGCCTGCCATGTGGGCTTCCTCTTTCCCCCTGGACGGTCCCGGCAGCGCCAACGAGGAGCTGGCTGACATGTATGGTGTGGTCATGGGTTATTCCCACCACGAGCCTTGTCTGCGTGCCAGTGAAGAGTGGGATAAGGTCCGTGGAGAGGGAACCCGCTACGGCAACGAGTGGAATTTTTATACCAATGAACAGGGACTTCTGAATTACTGGACGGACAGCTTAAAGCGCAGCGGTAAATATGAGAATATCATCACCATCGGCATGCGTGGAGAGAGAGATTCCTCCATGCTTGGTGACAATGCAACAGTGGAGGAGAATGTCAATCTGCTGAAGGATATCATCCGTAAACAGCGGCAGCTCATTCGTGAGAATGTGAATGAGGACCTCTCCCAGGTTCCTCAGATGTTAGCCCTCTACAAAGAGGTGGAAGCATATTTTTATGGGGACGAGAATGTGGCAGGTCTGAAGGACTGGGATGAACTGGACGGGGTTATCTGCATGCTCTGTGAGGATAATTTCGGGCATATGCGCACGTTGCCTACAGAGGAAATCAGGAACCACAAGGGCGGCTTCGGCATGTACTACCATTTTGATTACCACGGTGGTCCCATCTCCTATGAGTGGGTGGATTCCACGCCCTTTTCCAAGACCTGGGAGCAGATGTGTACGGCATACGAATATGGCATTCGTGACCTTTGGATTGTCAATGTGGGAGATTTGAAATTCCATGAAGTGCCTCTGACCTATTTCATGGCCCTTGCCTATGACTTTGACAAATGGGGCAGTAGCAACCCGGAGAGTTACCGCGAATTCACTGCACAGTGGGCGCAGAAATGCTTCCCTCTGGCAGGAGCCGAGTTGCAGGAGAAGGCAACGAAGGTGCTGAACGGCTATATCGACATGAACCACATGCGCCGTCCCGAATCCTTAAATGAGAATATCTATCATCCCTGTCATTATCTGGAGGCTGACAGAATGCTGGAGATGGCCGATGATATTGAAAGGCTGAATCTGGAGCTTCTGGAGAAGCTTCCGGAGGAGGAGAAGCCGGGATATTACAGTATGGTGGGTTTCTCCGCCGGAGCGTCGGCAAATCTTTTGAAGATGCACCTGTATGCAAGAAAGAGCACCCATTATGCAAATCAGGGAAGGACGGCGGGAAATTATTACGGCATTCTTTCGGCAAACCGCGCAGAGCTGGATACAAAGCTGGCAGAGGAGTTCAGAGCCTTTAAGAATGGTAAATGGAGCGGCATGGAACTGGCTTACCATGTGGGATTTACCAAGTGGAATGACGACGGACACCGTTACCCCGTGGTCAGCATTCTCCATCCCTGTGGCAAGAACCGACTCAGTGTTTCCAGAAAGGATGAGGAGAGAGTGGCGGTGAAGAATTATGGTGCACCGGACAGACTGTTTGTACACGACTTTATGGATGAAGGCGTTACCACAGTGATTCTCGAGGTAGCCAATGACGGAGGCGATACCGAACATCCCATTACTTACGAAATCAAGGCACAGAACGGAGTCATTCCTGAGTGGCTGAGCATTTCTTCCATGACCGGCACCCTGACACCGGTGAAGGATTACGGCTGTTCCCACGAGCGCACACAGATGCAGGAAGTCTTCCTTTTCTGCGACAGAACAAAGCTTCCTGCAGAGCCTGAAAAAGTGGTATTGCTGGTGACCGACGGAGACACCACCGTGGCTGTGGAGGTCATGGGTACCAAGGTAAATACCGAAGGACTGGATACCATGACCTTCCTGCCCTGCAGAAACGTCATTACCATGGATGCAAAACACTATGCGGAGAAGAAGGACGTTGCCCGGGGCGAATTCCGCCTGATTCAGGGCTACGGACAGTACGGCAGCGCCATGAAGGTAGCGCCTTCCACGGCCTTTTTTACAGAGCAGGAGGAGAAGCCTGAGCTCACCTATCGATTCCTGATTCCCGAGAGCGGAGACTATAAGGTGGAGTTCCTTGCAGCTCCTACCAACCCCGCCGTCAACGAACAGGAGATTCGCTTTGAGGTAACCACAGGTGACCATAAGGAAATCCTGGCTCTGGTGAAAAAGGGCTATCGCGCCGGCAACAGCTGGGATTCCGTGTGGGCACAGGGCGTGCTCAACCAGATTCACACTGTGTCCACTGTTCTGTACTTTGAAGAGGGAGTGCAGGAGCTCACCGTAGGCGCCCTGGAGGCAGGCACCGTGTTGGAGCGGATTCGGATCATGAAGTTGGACTATCGCATGCCCGTTTCCTATCTGGGACCCGAGGAATCTTCATATGTAGACTAAAGAATACCGGGGCGAATGCCTCCAAGAAACCATTTTTAGTCCCAGAGGTTTTCACCTTCAACACCTAAACGCAAGAATGCGCAACATTTGCTATTAAGATAGCACAAAGTGGGTGGAGAAGCCCCCGCTTTCGTGCTATTCTTGTAATATAGAACAGACTCCCATGGAGTCAATGTACAGAAAGGTTAGGATTATATTATGAGGGACAGAGAGAGTGCGAAGAAAAGAGCCAAAGAACTCGTAGCAAAGATGACTCTGGAGGAGAAGGCAGAGCAGCTCAAATACGATGCACCTGCCATTCCGAGACTTGGTGTACCTGCATATAACTGGTGGAACGAGGGTCTGCACGGCGTGGCGAGAGCCGGCGTGGCGACGGTATTTCCCCAGGCAATCGGCACTGCTGCAGCCTTTGATACAGAACTGGTAGAAAAGATTGCAGATGTAATCGCGACAGAGGGTCGTGCGAAATACAACGCTTACAGCGCCGAGGGAGACAGGGATATTTATAAGGGCTTGACCTTCTGGTCACCCAACGTCAATATTTTCAGAGATCCCAGATGGGGAAGGGGACATGAGACCTATGGTGAGGACCCTTACCTTACGGGAGAGCTGGGCAAGGCCTTTGTAGACGGTCTGCAGGGTGACGGAGAGTATCTGAAGGCAGCCGGCTGCGCAAAGCATTTTGCGGTACATTCCGGACCCGAGGCACTGCGCCATAAATTCGATGCCAAAGCATCTAAAAAGGATATGAGAGAGACCTATCTTCCCGCCTTTGAGAAACTGGTGAAGGAAGCAAAGGTTGAGGCTGTGATGGGAGCCTACAACAGAACCAACGGCGAGCCCTGCTGCGGAAGCAAGACCCTGATGCAGGATATTCTGCGTGATGAGTGGGGATTTGAGGGACATTATGTATCTGACTGCTGGGCTGTCCGGGATTTCCATACCAACCATATGGTTACAGATACCGCTGAGGAATCTGCGGCAATGGCATTGAAGGCCGGCTGTGATGTAAACTGCGGTAATACCTACCTGCATATGATGCAGGCTTACGAGCAGGGTCTGGTGACGGAGGAAGATATCACCATTGCAGCGGAGAGATTGTTTACCACCAGATTTCTGCTGGGTCTCTTCGATGAGACGGAATATGATAAAATCGGTTACGACAAGCTGGAGTGCAAGGAGCACGTTGCCCTGGCAAACAGAGCAGCTGCTGAGTCTGTAGTTCTGCTGAAGAACGACGGTATCCTTCCTCTGAAGAAGGAAAATCTGAAGACCGTCGGTGTGGTAGGACCTAATGCAAATAGCCGTGCTGCCCTCATCGGTAACTACCATGGAACCTCTTCCAGGTACATCACCGTACTGGAGGGAATCCAGGATGTACTGGGCGATGACGTAAGAGTATACTATTCCGAGGGCTGCCACCTGTTTAAGGACAGAGTGGAGAACCTGGGCTTCCGTCAGGATCGTGTCAGTGAAGCTGTTGCAGTGGCAAAGAACAGTGATGTTGTCATTGTCTGCGTGGGTCTGGATGAGACACTGGAGGGGGAAGAGGGAGATACCGGTAACAGCTATGCATCCGGAGACAAGACTGACCTGCTTCTGCCTGAGGTGCAGAGAGAGCTCTTAGAGGCTGTTGTAAAGACCGGCAAGCCCGTAATCGTAGTGAATATGACCGGTAGTGCCATGGATCTGCGCTATGCCGAAGAGCATTGCAACGCTGTGGTACAGGCATGGTATCCCGGTGCAAGAGGCGGTAAGGTCGTAGCAGATATCCTGTTCGGCGCCATCTCTCCTTCCGGAAAGCTTCCCGTAACCTTCTATGAAGACACGGAGGAGCTGCCTGATTTCGAGGATTATTCCATGAAGGGAAGAACCTACAGATACTTTACCGGTAAGGTGCTCTACCCCTTCGGCTACGGCCTGACCTACGGCAAGGCAGATCTAAAGAGCGTGAAGCTTGGAGGCACTGCAGTAACAGACGGCGGCGAAGTGAAGTTCACCGGAGATACTCTGCAGGTAGAAATTGAAGTAGTTAACACCAGCAGTGTGGATATTGAGGAAGTGGTACAGGTATACATCAAGGCTGAGTCTCAGGATGCCACCCCCAATGCAAGACTCTGCGGTTTCGCAAGAGTAGCACTGAAGGCAGGCGAGACCAAGACCGTATCTGTTCCTGTAGATAAGGATGCCCTGACCGTAATCAACGAGGAAGGTGAGAAAGTGTCCGGCGGCAGTAGCTTTTGTATCAGCGTAGGCTTTGGCCAGCCCGATGCCAGAACCGCAGAACTCACCGGCGCGAAGGCAGTATCCTTCAAGGCAGTGAGAGCGTAAAAAGACGATATTAATGATAGCAAGGATTGGTTTTGTTTAGGGTTTATGATGCCCCTGATATCTTTGGTACAATACCATAAGATATTGGGGGTATTTTTATGCTTGACAATACATCGATATAGTGTTTTTGGGTGGTCAAAGCAAATAATGTTTTACCTGTCCTTGGTGAAAACGCTTGGTGTTTCTTTCGATGCCATCTTTGAGCTGGCCAGCGAGCAGGTGGAGGTTGAGCTCCGGGAGATTGCCGGTCTTTACCGGGCCTGCCCGGAGCAGGGACGGCAGCTGACCCTGGCGGCGGTCCGGGCGTTGACGCACGAAATGATGGATGAAAGCAGCAAAATTTGAGCCAAAGGGAAAGAAATGGCGGCTTTGATTTTCTCAAAACCGCCAATAAAGCAGGCTGTTACTGATATGAGATCACTGTCGTCAACAGTTTTGCGGTTCGCTCATTTTGGAAAATTGGTGCCGGAATATCATCATTCTTCGGTTGCTTCCTCGTCTAACACTGTGATGATTATCTCGAACTCCTTAACAGCGTCCTCGATAGTCAGCGTACCGATAATCGAGGTCTCACCGGGGGCGACGCCTGTTATGACGCCGTTCTCGTCCACATCCGCTATCGATGCATCGGCAGAACCGGCTTCGAGCGTGAAAGGCAGATCCCACGGTTGGTTGACCAATAACGTAGTACTCTCTCCAACAATGAGGAAGGTACCGTTATCCGCACCCACAGACACCAGTGGATACAGGTCGTAAGAAATCTCCGCAGCCGGCTCATCCTCGCTGTCTTCATAGTACTCGTCATCGAACTCCGGCCAGACCTCCGCATCCATCATCGGCTGGGCTGAGCCGTATATCAGCACCGGCTCGATATCGTCGTCCACACGGAACACGGCACTGAGGTCTTTTGCCACGAGGAACTTTGCGAGATACTCTCCGCTGTCATCAAAAGAGGCGTCGATCGGGTAGAACCAGTCGGACACCAGTGATTCCGGGTAGTTTAGGGTGTACGCACCCAGGTTAGAGTTGAGGCTGGTCGCCGCGGTTGGCAGATAGCGCACAAGTTCGGTCGCCGAATAGTCGGAGACCTCCATACCACTGTCGGTAAAAAGATAGTTGCCGTCCGGGGAGATAGGCAACTCGCCCTCGTGGGAGATGGTAACCTGCTTACCGTCCTCCGATATTTCAAACTGTATCATCAAGTGGCTCTCGCCATCGTCGCTCACCGTCTCATAGATGCCGCTGCCGCCCTCCTGCACATTCAGTACACCGGATACTGTCAGCTCGGTTGCACTATCCTCTTCCTCGCTGCCCTCCATAAGATTAAACTCAAAGAGTACACAGCCATAGTCCAGCCACATCAAAGAGAGTAAGGAGTTGGTGTACTGACTGCTTTCGTCCCACGCATAGTTGCCACACACGGTCTCCCACACACCGTCACTGATAGGCACATCAGTCGGAACATCAGTCGGAACATCGGTTGGCACATCAGTCGGAACATCAATCACAACATCAGTCGGCGTGTCTGTAGATGCGCAGCCTGTCAATAACAGGGATAGCGCCAGCAGCACTGCCAACATTATTTTTATTCGCTTCATCACACACACCACCCTTATTTGTTGTTATATGGAAAGTCAAAGTAGAACTTTTTTGAAACACTCACCCCACCGGAGGACACAATCTTGACGGTATAGTTGCCGTCGGGGTACTGTTGATCGCCTTCATCCTTGCCGTTCCATGTAAACCAATTGTTCTCATTGTTGCTCGGACGCTCCTTTCCTTTTATCTGGTAGACAAGGTCGCCATATTCGTCATAAATGTATATCTTCAATGTCTGACCCTTGATGTTCCTGCAGTTGTAATTGATACGGGGAACAACACTTCCATCATTCAGGGTGCGAAGCGTCGCCTTCTTAAAGTTGATAGATGGACCGCATGCCTCTTCTTTGGTGATGGTCGCCTTCCATTTGAAGATAAGATCCTCATATTCACACTTTTTCTCGTTGTAGAAGTTGTAAACCTTCACCTGATAGACGAACGTATAGGAGCTGCTCGGGAACTTAGTATAATCCACGACAAAATTCTTGGTTACCTCCTCACGCGCTTTGACAGAGTAGCCTTTGCCACCGTTGTCCCAATATGTTACACACTTGCCGTCTGCATTATAGAGGTAAGCGGTTATGTTCATCTCTTTGTAGTCTAGATTTTTTAGCGTGTACTTCATGCCAAAATTGCCTGTCTCATTGTTATACGACCTCGTCGGTCCGGACAACGAGATCCCCACCTCATTCGCCTTTACTGCGTATACCGGCTGCTTATACATCCCGGCGAGCAAAAACACCAGAAAACATGTCAAAAGTGCCAAAATAATTCGATTTCGTTTCATAAAATTTCTCCCTTCTAATGATTGCTTTTCCATATTATTCTCTTTCATTTAAATGCGGAGAAGGGAGTAAGGTCCAGACCGCTTTCGGTACAATACATCCCCCAGAAGTCCGTCATGCTCTCCACCACCGGGGCCGAGAACAGCTCGTAATATTCCTCCGGAGTCATATCCACCAGCTCCGACTCCTCCGGCTCCATGCTCCCGGTTGTGTTGGCGTAGACGGTCACATTGTCCAAATCCTCTCCCTCGGCGTAGGTAAAGTAAAACCATCGCCAGTCCAGCTCCCGCCCGTTCCGGGAGAGGGTGAAAATGCCCAGGCCGGACTCCGACGCGCTACTGGAGCCGCGGTTGTAGAAGCAACTGCTATCCCCCACATAGGCATTCACATAGATGTAGCTGTTGCGGCCCCAGCCCTCAAAGACCAGCTCCGGTTCGTTGTCAACCAGGGTGTAGAGGGCATAAATCTCCCCACCGTACTCTCGAAGACTGCCCACCACCAGCTCCGGCACCCCGTCGCCGCTCAGATCCTCTATCAGATAGCCCATGCCGTTCAGAGCATCCTTACCCATACCCCGGGCAAATTCCATGACGCCAAACTCCCCGTCTCCCGTAGCGTCCATGTTACTGTCCGGATCGGACACCAAAACGTAAAACCGCTCCAGCAGCTCATGGTAGATCTCATCCGTGGTCTTTTTGCCGCCGGTGGAAGATTCCTTCGGCTGGTACACAAACGTTACGCTTTCTGCGTCCCAGTACCATATCAGCACAATCTCGCTACCGCTGTCATCGAACCGCATGGTCACGTCGCTGTCGCCGTCGCCGTTCAGATCGGCGAAATCAATACCCTTGAATACCTCCCATACGTTGTCCCCAAAGGTGATCGGATAGTCCACGAAGTCAAACAGCGTCTGATCCTCCGAGTCGTAATAAAATGTGGCATCCGCTTTGTGGACACATACCAGCACATCGGTGTCCTCTCCGCCTCGGGTGATTGTGCCGCTGTCGCGTATAATGCCGGTCGTGCGCCAGTCGTTTCCCTCGATGGGGTAATCGTTGATGTAAGCACCGGAGTAAACGCTGGAGTAAGCGCTGGAGTAATCATCGCCTTTGTTGCCGCAGCCTGCCAACAGGGCAGAACTCAACAATGCCAGCGTCAGCAGGCGGAAGAATTGTTTCCTGTTTTTCATATTTTCCTCCCTCAAAACCTTCTTTTCATTTCTGATTTGTTATTTTATTCTCCCTTTTCAGAATTGTGTTCCTTGGTCTAAGGTTCTGCATGTCTGCAACAGACACACAGAACTTGACGGGAACACGAAATAGAATTGGGACCCTTTAATAGAGCTTCGCAAAGGTTTCACCGGTGGAGCTTAGCGTAAGCGAATCCGGATTTTCCGGGTCCAGAATTGCCTCATCCGTCTCGCCGTCATCCCAGGTGATAGTTATCGTATCATCGGACAGCTCCCACGTCCCGTGCACAGGTTCCCGGGCTCCATTGAAGTAGTTGCGATATATGGTATTCCCCCGGAGGAACTGAAGCGTATAGTCCTCGCCCCAGTAGCTGTTTCCGTCCGTTATCCGGTATAGCTTCAAAAGCTCCCCATTCTCCAGAGCACTTTCGTGAATGTAAAACTCATCCCCCTCGTTGACCTTGGCCCAGTCCACCAGAACCTGCCCGTCGTTAACCAGATAGAAGATGGCATCCATAAAACCACCGGACAGCCTGACTTCCTGGCGAAGCTCGTCTGTCGTCTCATTTGTATTCGCATCCGTGGTGGAAACCTCCACCTCCTCAAAGGTATAGGTCCCCTCTTCCGTATCGCCCCTGGTGTATGTTCCGTCCTCGTTCAACGTCAGAACCGTCTGGTACTCCGAGGTGTGATCGCCCTTGTAGTACCAGCTGCCGGAGATATTCAACAGACCAGGCTTCTCCTTAAAGTCAGGCTTGCCCTTGATCCAGTAGGTCTCCCCATTTTCATCCAATAGTGTATCTGCATTGCCAATCGAAATTTCTACGTCTTCTACGTCCCCCCAAAATGATACATCTGCCAGTGTAAGGAATGCTCCGTCGGTGTAAGCAGCTCCGGTGGATTCTGTCGAATCACCATATTGGTCATATTCCTGCCAGGTTCCGGCTACCCCATCGATATAAATGCAAGTCAGTACCGATATGGTTGAACCGATTCCACCTGCCGGATACCAGAACCCCTCCAGATCTTCAAGGGTGATCTCACCATCATCTCTCTCTGATTCCTCCACAGATTTGCTTTCTGGAAAATCTTCTTCTACATTTCCTCCACAAGCCGCCAGACCCAGGCACATAACCAGCGCCAGCAAAAGGTTTGTGAGTTTTTTCCAATTTTTCATGTTCGTTTTCTCCTCTCATTTGCCTTTATAAATATTTTGGGGATCGTGCTCCCGCTCCGCCATGGACAGCAGTTCATCGTGACTCGGCTCCACTCAAATGTGTACCCCCTTTTCCGGCATTTTCCAAAGGTAAGTATACGATGGATTTAATGAAAAAAAACATTAACCAAAGGTTAGGTCTTTTGCGAGAACAGCTCAGACAGCTGCTTTCTCTTGGTTCGGGTGTCTCCCTCAATGTGAAGTTTAGAAGAAATCTGAAGGATGGATCGAATCTGGATAGATAATTTGTTTGACATAAAGCCGGTTGAATGCTAGAATGATTATAAAGGTGCTACCGATAGAAGGTTAGCTTGATATTTGTTGTTAAAATAACTGCCAAAGTTTATCAGACCGTGGCGGTTATTTTTTTGTCTTGGTATCTCTCTTACCGAAAGTATATCCAAGACTAAACAAGCAATACATAAGCTGATATTTCTATGTAAACGTAAGTTATAACTCTTACGGTGGAGGCCAACCGCCTACCGTGTAGGGTAGCACCAAATATATTATAACAAACGCGTGTTCGAAATGCAATATTGGGTTATGGTAGGAAAAATCCCTTCTGTAATTCTTTTTTGTTACAGAGGGTCGCTTCCGGAGAGACAGGTACGAGAGGTGAAAATGATAAGTTATAAAAACTTCGGTAGGCAGATAGCGTGAAGATAGAATGAATTTAGATTGTTGTTTGCTAAACCGAACTTTTTTGGTATTATAATATAAAAAGTTCGGTTTAGGGAGATAATTATCATGTTACCAGCAGCTGTAAAAAACAAAATTGAACAAATCTGGCTTGATGTTATTGCAGGAGGCGTATCACAGCCTACCGAAGTTATTGAGCAGCTAACCTATCTTATGTTTGCAAAACAGATTGATGAGAGAGAAGCGGACATAGAAACAGCAGAATTGCTTTCGGGACAAAAGCAGGTACATATCTTTGGAGAATCCAAGGAAGAACAGGCACTTCGCTGGAGAAACTTTAAGGGGATGGAGGCAAGAGAACTCCATAAGCATTTTGCGGAGCACGTTTTTGTATTCTTGATTAACCTTAATTCAGACGAGAATTCTGCATTTTCAAGATACTTGAAACATGCAACTTTCAAGATTAATGAGCCTTTAGCATTACAGAAAGTAATTGTTGGACTTGAGGATTTATTTGAAAATGATATTAAAGATTTGGATATGCAGGGAGAATTGTATGAGCACATGCTTGGAAAGTTAAACTCCGCAGGTCGACTTGGTGCGTTTAGAACTCCCAGGCATATTCGCGAAATGATGGTGGAACTCATGGCACCTACCCCGGATACCAAGATTTGTGATCCCGCTTGTGGTACTGCCGGATTTCTTATTTCCAGTGCAGAATATATTCGAAAAAAGTATGGCAGTAAAATGTCAGAAGAACAGTGGAAGAAATATGCTACGGAAACATTTACCGGATTTGATACTGACGAGACCATGTGCAGATTGTCCTGCATGAACCTTATGCTTCATTCGGTGACAAATCCACAGTTGAATAAACAGGATAGCGTTTCCAAGGATTACCAGGTCAAGGATACCTATGACCTGATACTGGCAAATCCGCCCTTCAAGGGAACCCTTAATAAAGAAAATATCAGTGAATCTCTGTCTGCAATTACAAGTACTACAAAGACAGAATTACTATTTGTTGCATTGTTCACCAGATTACTTCGCGTTGGAGGCCGTTGTGCTTGTATCGTCCCTGATGGTGTATTGTTTGGCTCATCAAATGCACACAAGAGCCTTCGTAAGGAATTGATTGAAAATCAATATTTAGAGGGCGTTATTTCTATGCCCTCAGGCGTATTTAAGCCATATGCAGGAGTATCAACAGCTATTCTTATTTTTACGAAGACAAATGCCGGTGGTACGGATAAAGTATGGTTTTATGATATGAAATCAGATGGATATACCCTCGATGATAAACGTCAACCTATTGCGGATAATGACATCCCGGATATTATTGAGAGATTCCATAACAAAGAGAAAGAAGTCAGCCGTGAAAGAACTGAGCAGAGTTTCATGGTTGATAAGCAAGAGATTGTAGATAATGATTATGATCTTTCCATCAACAAATATAAGAAAACGGAATATGTCGCAGTCGAATATCCACCTACAGAAATGATACTTGCTCAAATTGAAGAATTGAATACTAAAATTGCTGAAGAAACAGCAGCTCTTAGAGCATTACTTGAAAAATAGAAAGAAAGGGACTCGTAAATTCGGATTTGTAGGG